>CBAAAA010000427.1:0-4506 GCA_964658695.1 uncultured Solirubrobacteraceae bacterium
CTGCTGGCGGGCGCGGGCATGATGATTGTGCTGGCGTCGAATCTTACGGTGGTGCAGTTGAAGGTGGACGACCGGATGCGCGGGCGGGTGATGAGTGTTTACAACGTGGCGTTTCGCGGCGGAATGCCGATTGGGAGCTTAGTTTGCGGCTATTTGATCAAGCAGACTTCGGCTCCCGTGATTATGATCGGAAACGGGATTTTGGTAATCCTGCTGTCGATTTACTACATCTCGTTTGAGCGGAAGTTGATGAAGTTGTAGTGAGGGCCGAATACCGCACTTCACTGATCGCCCAAACCGCTGGCCTTCCTCTATTGGCCGGCTGCCTGGCCGAAGGTCTTAGGTTTTTGTGTTTCTGTCCTAGGCGGGATGGATAGCTTAATGGTGTGAATTTCGCTTCGTAGCTCTTCGATTTGCGCAAAGAGAGCCACAGCTGTCAACCCGCCCGGGTTGGTGGGGTCTAGTGGCTGGCCTTGCTCTCGCTTTTCCGTGAGAAGTTTCCAAGTACTCGTCCCTACCAGAAGCAATATTGCCCCACCGACGCCAAGGACAAACTTCACCTGTGTTTTCAGCTCGACTAAGCTTTCGTTTGCCTTATCCAGTTTGTCGCCGAATTCCTTCTGACTTACCTGGAGAGCTTCCACATCACGTTTGTTCACGGCTATGTCCGCTTGTAGCGAGGCTAGTCTCGATTCGAGGTCTCGTTGCGCTTGAAAGGCGGTTTTCGAACTCGTCTGCGCCATGCAGAGACCGACGAATCCCACTACCCACAAAAACAGTCGCACCTATGTCATCAACTTAGCATGAGTTGCTATCACCCCGCATTGGTCGCGGCCTCATTAGGGGCAGAGTGCGAATCGGAAGACTTGACCGTGCCGTCCTCCTACAATAGAGGCAGAATGTCGAAGGGTTTTTTGACCTCTTTCGCGAGGTCTTTTTGTTTGTTTGCTGCGGTGTCTGTCCTGGTGTTGGCAACTCCCGTCAGCACGAAAGATCTGGATCGGGCGCGGGATCATCAGGATCTGGCCGCCCTTGACGGGAACATCGCTCAGTTGAAGCAGGCGGGGGCGTCTCCTTACCAGGTGGCCCTGGCTTATTCTTATGCGGCGGAGGTTGCAATGGAGCTGCATGACAAGAAGAAGTCTCAGAGCTATGCGGAGGCGGGGATGGAGCTGGCGCAGAAGGCCGTCGGGGAGAACGGCGGTGATGCCGAGTACCACCGGCTGCTGGGAAATTTGTGCGGGCAGGTGATTCCGGCTAATCCTTTGATGGGCGCTTTGAAGTATGGCAAGTGTGCGCAGGATGAGATTAGTAAAGCGATCTCGATGGACGGGAAGCTGGCGATGGCTTATGTGAGCCAGGGTGTGGGGAATTACTATTTACCTTCTGCCATGGGCGGCGGCCCGGATGCGGCGGTGAAGGATTTCGACCACGCCATTTCTCTCAATCCAAGGCTAGCCGAGGCTTATTTGTGGAAGGGGCTGGCACTGCGTAAGTTGAATCGCAACGCCGAAGCGCGTCAGACACTGCAGAAGGCCTTGGAACTGGATCCGGAACGGCAATGGGCGAAGCAGGAACTGGAGAAGACTCCGGCGACTTAGATGAGGCGAGCGCTGGCGGTACTGCTGGGCATCGTCGCTATTACCTGGCTACAATTCGCGATTTTTCCTGGCCACAGCTGGCTGCAGTCCGATACGCAGATCTATGTCCCAATGCTGGAGCGGCTGGCTAGTCCGGGGCTGCTGTCGCGAGATCTGGTGGCGACGCATCCGAATGTTGCCTACACCATCTATGACGAAGTGACGCTGTTCCTGCATGAAGCGGGCCGGCTAAACCTGCACACGGCGCTTGTCGGGCAGCAGCTATTTTGCCGGGCCGGGGCAGTACTGGGCGTCTTTCTGATCGCGGGGTCAGCCGGGCTGGGCGACTGGCAGGCACTGCTGGCCGCTACGCTCGTGAATTTAGGCGCAATGCTTTATGGACCAGGCGTTTCGCTGGTCGATCTGGAACCAACGCCCAAGGGATTTGCGTTTGGGCTGGTCCTGCTGGCCGTGGGGCTGCTGGCGCGGAAGCTGCCTCTGCTGGGCGGCTTGGCAGGGGGCGTCGCGCTCATTTATGATCCGCGCGTGGCGCTTCCCTTCTGGACAGTGGTGCTGCTGGCGATGTTGTTCGATCGCTCGCTGCGGCCAATGCTGCGGCCCAGTATCACGATTCTGGCGGTCTTTGGATTACTTCTGGCGAACCTGGCGCAGCTGCAGCCGGGCATTGGCGAGACACAGGGGTTATTTGAAAAGATCTCTCCAGCAATCGCTCGCATTCTCGAGTACCGGACCAGTTATGTGTGGGTGTCGTCGTGGGCGGGACGGCTGATCTGGCTGTACCTGGCGTTGTGGTCATGCGGGGTGTGGGCGACGAGGCGGATCTGGGGTTCGCTAGGGCGGTTGATGCGATGGTTTTTCGTGCTGCTGCCGGTACTGGGGCTATGCAGCGTCCCGCTCTCGTACGTCCTGCTGGAATATGCACGCTGGCATGTGACGCCGCAGATACAGCCGGCCCGGACGCTGACGTTCTTAATGGCCTTTGCATTTGCGGCATGCGCCATTGCTGGATTTCAGGCAGTCCAGAAGAAGGAGTTGCCTCAGGCGGCTTTCTTGCTCGCAATAGTGGCGCTGTTCTCACTCACGACGCCCCACGCTGGTAAAGAGCCGGCGGAGGGACAATTGGCGACGATTGCGGACTGGGCGCAAAGTAGCACTTGGGGCGGGTCGATGTTCCTGTTTCCGGATGCTCAGCGCGAGTTGTACCCCGGGGTCTTCCGGACCGAAGCCAAACGCGCTGTGTGGGTGGATTGGGAGACCGGCAGGCAGTCTGCCTACTTCGATTCATTCGCGGACGAGTGGGCCCGGCGATGGCACGACACGATGGAAGGAACTTATTCGATCACGCGTTTAAAAGCCCTACTGACGCTACCGATCGACTACTACGTGGTAAAGCGGAAGGACGAGGTTCCGGGCGCGCTGCCAGCCTTTGCAACGGCGGACTTTCTGGTTTATGATGCCCGGGAACTGCGCGATTTGCCCATTACCGCACCTTGATGTTCAGGCATTAAAGTTGATGCCCAGCTTCTTGAGTTCTTCGGCATAATATCGGCGGTGGAGCACTTCATACTCGTCTCCACCCTCGGTAATTTCACGCTTCTGGCTTTTGATCTTCTGCCGGGCAGCGCGGTCTACTCGGTCTTCGAGCTGGAGCAGTTCAGTGATTTCACGAACGATGGCAAGGCGCAGTTCGTTCTGGTCTTTGCGGACTCGGAAGTCACGTGATTTGCGCACGGCGGCAACGATTTTATGGGCGAGATCGTTGACTTTGTCGCGCGACAGCTTCATGCCTTCATTGGCGTCGCGGCCTGACGCCCGAATCACTTTGCGTTGCGCCAGGAGCTGATTTTTGACGCGGCGGAACATCTCCTGGTACGAGACATTTTCGCGCCGCATATAGTCGCTGTAATCCTCCAGAAGGTCGCGGACTTCGTCGTTGAGCTTATCCTCTATCGACAAGTCATCTTCGATCACCTGCGCAATCAGTTCGGCCGCTACCGTCGGATTGGACGTCTCGAATGACGACGGAGTCAGACGAGTGACGAGTTCGCGCGAGATGTAGGCGATAAATTCTCGAGCAAGAAGCATCCGAGCGTTAGTGTAACAACTGAGGAGCTTCAGCAAAATCGCGTGGCTATGCTGAAGCTTGCGAATTGGAATTCATTGCTCCACTGCAGGCTCGCTGGAGCGAGCGGCCATCAAGGCTCACGAACTGGGAGCAAACACTTTACAGATCTTTTCGGCAAGTCCGCGCATGTGGCGGACGAAGGCGCCGGACAGAGAACAAGTGGAGAAGTTCAACCTGGCGCGGCTGAGGTATGGCCTGATGCCACTGGCAATTCATGATAGTTACCTGATCAATCTGGCGTCTACCGATGCGGAGATCCGGGAGAAGTCCATTGCGGGCTTCGCAGGCGAGATAGAGCGGGCCATTGTGATCGGCGCCGAGTACCTGGTCGCGCATCCCGGAAATTGCAAAGGCCTGACGGTGGAGCAGGGAGTTCGGAATGTGGCGGAGGCGCTGGCGCGGGCGTGGCGTCGGGTAAGTTCGGAATTGAAGAGGCGTTCGAAACTGACGATCCTATTCGAAAATACCGCGGGCGCCGGTGCGCAGCTCGGGGGCAAGCTGGAGGAGCTTTGGGCCATTAAAGAGATGGCTTCGCCGTCCGTGGAGGCGTCGATCGGATTCTGCCTGGACACCTGCCATTGCCTTGTGGCAGGATTTGACATCGCAACTGCTGACGGACTGGATGGGTTCGTAGAGCATGCGGAGCGAACGCTGGGATGGGAGAACGTTCCTGTTATTCACGCCAATGATGCAAAGGCGGGATTGGGATCGCATCTGGACCGGCACGCGAACATTGGCGCTGGATATATTGGATTAGAAGGCTTTCGTCGCATCCTGAAC
>CBAAAA010000428.1:0-4505 GCA_964658695.1 uncultured Solirubrobacteraceae bacterium
CGCGGTCGGAACTGATCAGAATCGCCAGCGGGTGAGCCTCAATAAACTCAGCCAGCAGTTCCGGCCGCTGCTCCACAAAATGCGAAGGGTTGTACATCGCCCTCAGTCTGCCACAGAACTTTGAATGGCGATCGATATGGCAGGCGGATGCCGCAGCGTATTGTGCACCAGGCACTTATGCACCGCTTCTTCCATCTCGCCGCGCTGCTGCTCCGTAAGCTCCACAGGAGAATCGATCGAAACCTTGAAATTATCGATACGGGCTGGATTTTTCACCTTCTCAGCGGTCACCCTCACACGCGTTCCCTCCGAAACGAGCTTCTTGTTCCGGAGATACTCGGCGGCATAGTACGCCGCGCACGAACCCAGCGCGGCGAGCAATAATTCCGGCGGCGTCATGCCCTCATCAAAGCCGCCACTCTCTTTCGGCTGATCGCAGGCAATCACATGCCGCCGAGCTCGAATTTCAAACTGCACAGCGCCCAGGTGTTCGACCGAGACCTCCATCCCGCTAGCTCCCGGCCCCCGTCATTTTCCTGATGAACGCCACTTCTTCAGGGCGGTAAGGCTCCCCGTCCGCACGAAAAATATCATGGAACCAGACAGCTGGCTGCTGCTTGATGTAGGGATGCTGCCACGAATCCCAGGGAAGATACGTCTGCGACTTCCCCGCCACAAAGCCCCAGTTGATCACCCCCACTTTGTACTTCTGCGCAACCGGAAGAATCCCCTCAAACGTGCTGTTGACCGGTCGCGCCATGTATTCGGTGCAAATGACCGGCCGCCCATACTGCTGCAGCCACTTGATGTGCATTTCGAAACTCTGCGGCGACTCATAGTTGTGGAAAGAGACCACGTCCGACAACGTCAACTGCTCCTTCGCGATCGGCGAGAGCTTCTCCGGGTTCGACCAGTCACCCTGCCAGACTCCGCTCGTTAACGGTTGTGTCGCATGCGCCTCTCGCGCCCAGGCAAACGCTTTTGGCAGCAGCAATGACACCTCGTTCACCTTGTCCCGGCTTTCGCCATTCTTATAGCTGGACGCGTTGCTGTTATCGGGCTCATTCCAGATATCCCAGGCAAGGATTCGATTGTCGTTTGCAAACGCTCCGACGATCCCTTTCACGTACCGCTCCAGTCGCGGATATTCGGCCGGATTCTGCAACGCGGGACCGCCGGGACTCTGCACCCATTGTGAGTTGTGAATGCCGGGCTGCGGCGCGGGCTGCTTTCCGAGCACCGGTCTGGGATTCCAGCAGGAGTCGAACAGCACAAACATCGGTCTGATCTTGTGCTTGTCGCACAGCTTAAGAAACGTTTCCACGCGCTGCTTGAAGCCACTCGCATCCTGGCTCCAGAGAAGATCGTGCAGGAACACCCGCATGGTATTCATGCCCAGGCTCTGCGCCCAGCCGAGCTCGGTGTCGATGCGAGCCGGATCGAATGTGTCTGCCTGCCACATCTCCAGTTCGTTGACCGCGTCAGACGGAAGGTAATTGCTTCCCACCAGCCAGGGCTCTTTCGCGTACCAGGAGTTGGCCGCATCCGCCGTCCACCGGGCGGGACCTGCACTTTTTTGAGCGCCAGCTCCAGTTTGAGCACCGGCTCCGGCAGCCAGCCAAAACACCGCGCATACGACCGTAACGATTCGCTTCATAAAGACGCACTCCGATTCTATTGCAACTGCCCTGTTTCAAGGCGGCTGAAGACATGAAGCAATTCTTCCGGCCGGTGCACCAGAATATCGGGCGGAACACTTTCAAAGCTCTCCGGACGAAAGCCCCAGCCAACGCCGCAACTGCGCACGCCAGCATTTCTCGCGGTCTGCACGTCGATACTGGTGTCCCCAATCATCATCGTTTCCGATCGAATGATCCCGGTGTCTTCGATCAAAGCTTCTATGCCGACCGGATCGGGCTTCTTCTTACTGGTAAACCGGTCGCCGCCATACACGCGCGGGAAACACTTCGCCAAGCCTAGCGCCCTGATGATGTCAACGCTGATTTTCTCCGGTTTATTGGTCAACACCGCGAGTGAGTGACGCGCCGCCAGATCCTCCACCACCTCTCGAATGCCTGGATAGAGCTTCGTATGCTCAAGCGCATGTGCACGGTAGTACTTCAGAAAGAAAGCCAGGCCGGCAGCGAAGGTTTCTTCGGGAGTATCCTCTCCAAAAGCTCGCCGCACTAACGTCGCCGCACCATCCCCGACGTAGGACTGAATCACATCACGATGCAGCTCCTGCCGGTGAAAATTTCGCAGCGTCGAATTCACCGATATCGCAAGGTCTTCGGCCGAATCGATTAATGTGCCGTCTAAGTCAAAGATCAGAAGCAATTCAACACCATTGTAGAAACCGGCCAGTTAGAAATAAAGCTTAGTTTGGCTTCGAACCGTACCCATGCAACTCCGGACCTACGCTGTTGGAAAACTTGTAGTCTCCCCGGCGATCGTCGTTGATCGTCCAGAACATCGCCCCAAGCATGGAAGAATACCCGCCCGGTTTTCGCAGTTTGTATTTGGTTCCGGCTGGCGCGTTGCCCGTAATGATATAGTCCATTGCGGCTGTGACAACTGCCGGCGTCGTGTCGCCAGTCAGGAAACCGACCGCGATCTTGTCCGGTGGCAGCGGCGGGAACAAGTGCTTCGGATCTCCTCCGGCATTGAAGCCATGCAGCAACAACTCCGTCATGGCGGCGTGATAATCCACCGTCCCGGCCTGATAAATCTCGCCATCCAAACCTTCGAGCGGCGGCGTGTTGTAATCCTGCACATCCATGAACGAGAGAATGTCCCGAATTCCGTACGCAATGGCGAGATACGATCCAAACTGGCCGCCATAGCTGGGATAACCTGCCGGAATCTGCGTGCCCTCCGGCACCAGGCTGATCATAAATCGCGGGCCGAAATGATCATACAACTGACGAAGTGCAGAGATCAGGTTCACGATCGAAGGTGTTGTCGGATGCTTGAAATCCTCGTCGCCCGGCGCGATCGCGAGCGATGGACTTTCGAAGTCGATGTCAATCCCGTCGAAGCCGTACTCAGTGACAATGCGCGTCACTGACGACACGTAGTTCGGAACCCGCTTCGGATCCGCAAGGGTGAAGTGCTGGCCCCCGCCGCCCAACGAGATCAAGACCTTCTTGCCGCGATTCCGCAAATACGCTACGTCAGACTTAAACTGCTGCGTGTCGAATCCAGCGGGCGTTTTGAACTGCATGGTTCCTTCGGACGCATTCTTGTCGGGCGTAGCAAACGCAACGATAATTACGTCCCATTGCGGTGCGATCTCCCGCGGCGAAAAAGTGGAACCCGCTTCGCCATAGCCCTCCCAGTATCCGATTAGCTGATGGCCGTTAGCCGCCGCGCTCGTGGGAGCCGCAATCACTCTCGGTCTTGTGGATGCAAGGCCACCGTCCTCTTCGTCACCATGTCTGCGGCGAGCCGGACAGGGTTCCGAATGCGTGGTCAGCGCCGACGCATCGGGGAAGCTATAACTTCTTCCGAGCCCCTCAGCACTTTCGAAGTACCAGGGCAGCAAAGCCACGTTCTGCACATGGTAAGCGGCGTCCGGCGCACGGGCCACAAACGGCTTCGAACTTGGAAAGTTGTTCTTCGGATTCGTATCTGTCGGCTCCAGCAGAAAATAAGACGTAGCAACGCTCCCTCCGCCACAGCGCCCCTGATCGCCCGGCAGCATCGAAGCCGGCCGCATCCATCGCGGAAATGTGTTGCCCGAAACCGCCTTCCTTCCGTATCCAATTAAAGGATCATGCAGAGGGTCGTTCACGAACTCCGCTAATTGTTCAGTCAACGGCTGCACATCGTCCTCTTCCACAACCGACGGGGCTGCGCTCAGATAGGAGCCAAGCACGAATGAGTTTTGCGTCGCTGAGTCAATGCCATGCGTTCCCCAGGAACAGCACACAGTTGCATCTCCATCGGCATAATAAGTCGTGTTGCGCGTTACCGCGACGACCAACTTGCCTTCTTGCTTAGGAACCTGCTTGAAGAGTTCTCTCTGCAAAAACTCGACATCCACAACCGCGACAGTTCGACCGCTCTTGCCTGAAGAGAGAACGTATCCGTAACCAACGGGCACGCTGATCCTGACCGGTTTCACTTCTGGCTTAGCGAGCAATGTATGCCACTTGGCTGCCTTCGGGAAAGTAGCCCGCAACATCGCGTCAGCATATTGCGTTTCGCCACCTATAGGAAAATTGAACCTGGAAAATATGGGTGAGCGAAGCAGCGGCCCCAGATCTGAAGCAGCGTCGAGAACTGCGGCATTGCTACCGGCTTTGTTGGCCTCAAACGAGAGTGCAATCGGCACCACAAGCGTAGGAATCATCGTCGTTCCTCCGCGTGCAGGGTCTTGGCCTAAGAGAGTCAGAGAACTGTCACCCACGCTCTGCCGGAAAGTAGGCGCCGTGCCTTGTGCATAAGCTGAAGAAAATGAGGTCAGACCAACGATCAGAAACAGGCAGAATAACTTCTTTTTC
>CBAAAA010000429.1:0-3426 GCA_964658695.1 uncultured Solirubrobacteraceae bacterium
ATTCAGGCTCCCGCTCAAGCAACTCTTCTAACTCAATGCTGTCAGGCGCCGCCGAGACAAGCGAGTACCCCGGCAACTGATCGAAAACCGCCTCGATCTCACGGAGAGTCGTGGAATCACTCTGTATGCAGAGGACAAGCCCTGAGTCTCTTGTCGTGCCGAAGGCCTTTCCATGGCTTGCGGCTACCGGACGCTGCTCTGATTGTTGTTCGGATCGGAGCAAAGGAATCTCAACCCAAAAAACACTTCCTTTTCCGAGCTCAGACTCGACTCCGATACGGCCGCGCATTGCGCTTACCAGACGTTTTGCGTAAACCAGCCCGAGCCCGCTGCCTTCAATCCCTGAATGCTCAGCGCCCAGGCGTTCAAAGGGAACGAATAGCTTGCTCAGTTGCTCGGGAGCGATTCCCTTGCCGCAGTCCGCGATGTTGATGCGCAGCCACTCCGCGGAACGTTCCTCGAGAGATACTCTGACGGTACTCCGCTCGTTGCCATACTTGATGGCATTTCCCAATAGATTGACCAGTACCTGGGTAAGATGTTGACGATCGACATTGATCCTCCAATCCAGATTGCAGGAAGTAGACAAGAGGATATCCATGTGCCGTTGAGCCGCGAGTGGGTCTACTAATTCAAGGGCAGCGTGGATCACTTCTTCCGGCCGTAGCCGTTCGACTTGCATTGTCAGGCCGCCGGCCTCGATTTTCGAGATATCGAGAACTTCATTGATCAGGCCGAGAAGGTGCCGGCCCGCGGTAAGAATGCGGGCGATCGAATCCCGTTGATCGTCGGTCGAGACCTCATCCTCCAGCAATTGAGCAAATCCAAGAATTGCATTTAACGGAGTGCGTAACTCGTGGCTCATGCGGGAGAGAAATTCGCTCTTGGCGCGATTCGCAGCTTCGGCTTCGTCTTTGGCGCGGGACAATGCTTCCCGCGAGGCTCTCTGTTCGGTGATGTCGCGGAAAACCAGCACGACCCCTCGCAGGACGCCGTCCTGATCCGTCATAGGGCGGGCAGTGGAATTCATCCAAATGCCATTGGGCCGCTCCGGGCTGGTAACGAAGATCTCGCAAGCGTCAACGGTTTCGCCGCGAAGCGCTCTCAATAAGGGAAGTTGGTCGGTCGGGTAGGGCCTTTTTTCCTCGGACAGCCAGTAACCCAGGCCCAGTTTGGCTACTCCTTCAGGACTGAGGATTGTGGGGCCGGTCGGATTGGGCAGTAAACGGGCCGCAGTCGGATTAGCCAGCAGAACTTGTCCTTTTTCATCGGTGGCGATTACGCCGTCCGCCATGCTGGCAACGATGGAGCTGACGAGGCGCGTCTGGTGGGACATTTCCAGGATCTGCCGCTTCAGCCTTCTCCTCAAAATCAGGATGGCGCTGAAAGCCAGTGCTGCAATGAGCGCCGTTCCGGCAAGGGCATAGAGGACGCGTACGAGAGTCCACCAGGGGAGGTCCTGAACAATATGAATATCCTCAGGCGATCGAAGGAGAAGCTGATAAGAGATTGGATCGTCCGCAGTGTCACGCCGAACGTAGCAGATGCCAGTGACGTCCACGATGGCTCCTGGCTTCAGACTTCGCATCTCTTTGCCGCCGCCGGTTTCTGCGGGCAGCGAGGCCGTGAAGGGGGCACTCCCCTGGCTTAACTCGAGTATCCGCCCCTGCGCGCCGGCAATCCGTTCCAAAAGTGTGGCGCGTACGGTGACCAATAGATTGTTCTGAGGAGCCTGCCAGAAGCCGTCTTTTCGTTGCATGACCTGATCGGCGCGCACACGTACTGGCGAAACCATAACCTCGCCGGGCAAGACCCGGAAGATCGCATCGTCAAGGACCGGGGCAGTGTCGCCAAGGGAAGCAAAACCGACCGCCTCAATCTGTGCCCCGGGCGGCGCGGCCGTCATCTCTGTGGTATGAACCTGAATTCCGTGGCCATTCTCCTGGATGTAGAGATACTTTCCCAGGCGTTGGAGAGTCAGTGTGCCTCGGAGACGAACGCGGTGGTTAGGATTTAAGATGTGGCCAAAGCCGAACAGGCGATTGGATGCTTCGCGGGGTGCGGCGAAGGGGTCGGCCGGGGCGGCTTTCTCGATCAACACGTCTTTCAGACTGTTAACGAAGAGCAGGACTCCGACCAACTGTCCGTGGTCATTAAAGTTGGTGGCGCAGATGCCTGTGACCATCACCTCCGCATCTACCAGACGTGCGAAATCGCCTTGAAAGTCAACGACGCTCGCGGTGATCAGGCCAGTAGCATCTTCCAGGCGAAGGGAGAGCATGGACCGGCCCCATTTGGTGATTAAGTTGGATGATCGGATAACGGCGCGAAGAGCCACGCGGCGGCTGTCCTGTTTTCCGTTCATCAGTTCCGCGAGTTGAAAGACGTGCGCTGGGGGAAGAGCGCTCGTGCCTAAGATGCGCACGGAATCGGAGATGACCACAGGGGCAAACAAGCCGGGTCCACTTGCGCCCGCAATCTCAATACGGTCGCCGGGCTCGAGTTGCGGTTCCTGATCGTTCCGGTCTATTGAAATCGCGCCGCCGGCATCCTGCAGAAAGAAAGAGTTTTTCCAGCCGGAGAGGGCCGTCACCACGCCTCGAAGGCGAACGGGCATGCGACGTTTTGCCTGATCGGGGAGTAATGAGCGAACTTGCTGTACGGTCGTCAGGACTTGGGAAGACACCGCCGGCGCAGCGGAGCAGGCGGTGACCAGGACCAATAAGGCCAGCGGGAAACTTAAATAAGATCTCGCCTGGCAGGATCTTCGCAACTGAAGTTTCGCAATCATCGGCTCTCCATCATGAGCGGCTTCATGCGGTCCGTTCGGCGACATGCACCAGCGTGATCCAGAGCGGGCCGATTTCACCGCGAAACGAGAAGCGCGCCACTCGATCCGATCCACATTTCTGGTAAACGTATTCGGTACTTTCAATTGCAACTGGCAAGGAAAGCGTTACGCCCGGGGGGAACACAGCTTTTAGATTGCCCCCGATCATATTCAGCACTTCCCCCATGGCGTCTCGCACATCGTCATCCATGGAAGGCGGTTCCGGAATTCCCATGAGCCGCTGAGCGAAGAAGCGGCATTGTGCCTCGCCGCACTCAGCGATCACAGCGCCCGTCCACTCGCCGGTGAAGAAGATTGCAAAGGTCTCGACACAAGCGCGCGGTACGTAATCGTCGGCCGACTCACGCACTTCATAGCGCAGCATGGTTGTGAAAACGTCATGCACGGCCTGCGCGGCCATGGCCTCATATGTATTCATTCCACAAGTAGTTGACACAATGGGGTTCCTTTTACGGCGCCTCATAGAACACAGATTGACCAATGACACGCCGCGTAAGCTTGTCATCGAGGTTGAGTGTCGTTTCGGCGGCGCCGAGCAGCAAAAACAGGTTCTGTTCGGCGATGCCGAGTTCAAT
>CBAAAA010000429.1:3436-4495 GCA_964658695.1 uncultured Solirubrobacteraceae bacterium
CGCCGAGCAGCAAAAGTCCTTTGGGATTGAGAACGCTTCGAATCTCGGTGAGAATCTGCTTCTTGGTTTTCACATCGAAGTAGATGAGCACGTTCCGGCAGAGAATGAGATCGAACGTTCCGAGTTTCCGCATGCTTTGCCGGAGATCGAAGGGCTGGAATTCCACCAGTCTGCGGAGTTGTTCCTTCACCTTCCAGTCCAGCCCGGCGCGTTCGAAATACTTGATGAGAAATTTAACCGGCAGCCCGCGATTTACCTCGATCTGAAGGTATTTACCGGCTCTCGCCTGGTCGAGAATCTGGCTGTTCAGATCCGTGCCGACAATCCGGATTCTCCAGTCCTCTAATCCCTTTTCGAGAAGCAGCATGGCCAGGCTGTAGGCTTCCTGGCCGCTCGATGCGGCGCTGGACCAAATGGTCAGAGATCTCGAGGCTTTCCGGCTCTCAATCAGATCCGGGAATACTTTGTCTCGCAAGGTGTCGAAAACCGGTAGATCCCTGAAAAACAGAGTCTCATTCGTAGTCATTGCTTCAACTACCTGACGCCAAAGCCCACGGTCCTCGCTGACACGCAGCCGGGCGCACAGTTTCTCAAGCGATCCTAGATTTTCTTTCTGAATAACCGGGATCAGGCGGGACTCGACCAGATACTGTTTGCTGTCGTCCAGCACTATTCCGGAATCCGAGTAGATCCGTCCCTGCAGAAACGCGTAGTTGTCAGACGAAATCTGTTCCGGCTGGGAGGTGATTTTCGAGTTTTTGTCGATTATTGTATTCATCTGGCACAACCATCAGATTTGTTTTAGGATTTCCGGGACCACACCATGCAAGTCCACTGTCGCGTTGGCTAGTCCGGCCTTGACAATGCTTCCCGGCATACCCCAGACCACACTGCTTTCCTGGTCCTGAGCAATTACGTACGCGCCTCGCTGCTTCAAGATCTCGGCCCCGCGCAGGCCGTGCGGGGCCGACGCAATCACATAGCCCGCGTCGATGTCGATTTGGGCGCCGAGCTTTTGCAGCGCCATCAGGAGCAGATCGACGGGCCGCGTGCCGATGG
>CBAAAA010000430.1:0-4494 GCA_964658695.1 uncultured Solirubrobacteraceae bacterium
CTCATTCAGTAAGTCGTTATTGATCAGTAATGCGACCGGGATGTCCAATTCCTCTGCCCCGTAGCTACCCGAGATGATGTTGCCAAGGCCGTTGTTGATCGCGTAGTACTCCGCCGCATTGATATCCGAGAATTGGGCCGAGGGTGGAACAAGCAGCGTGATCGAAGCGCCCGGCGCGATCGCATGCGCCCACTCGACGTCGATATTGATCTCAGCATCCGGACCAGCACAGTAGGAGGGGCCCGGGTAGTTGACAATCTGGAAGTTCTTGCCCGTAATGAGCGGAGGAAGTCCAAATTTGGCCGAAAACGCATTGGCGTCGGCCAGAATGGTCGGCGATCCGCACCAGTCGATGATTACAATGCTCTGGCCGGTGCCGTCGTAGCCTTCCTTGTACAAGCTGTTCAGGTTGTAGGCGGTCCGGATCTCAGCCGGAGTGTAGCCGCAACCCGTGCTGCTTGCATTGTATTTGTTTCCATGTAGCACCGCCAGCGGGTAAACGCCTGCAGGGGAAATCGTCTCTGTAGCCGGGCCAAGAAAGCAATCAGGCGAAATGCCGACCGATGCAGCGTCAACCGATACCGGTGCTGATTTGGCCTTTGGGGCAGTTAGATTCTTCGGTGTCGAAGTCGCTAATGGGTGGGTCATCCCGGCGTTGTCGAGACCTGCGACAGACTGGATCAGTGCCGCCGTCGGCCCTTCAATCACGGGATCGCTCGAGTTGGCCCGAATGACCTTGTTCTTCACCTGGTAACGGTTCAAAGTGACGTGAAAAGCCTTCGAGACTTCGCCAACCGTCCCCTGGGCTCTAACGAACATGTTGTCCGGACCGACGCTCAGCACCTTGAGCCCATGCGCAGTCAGGTAGCTAGAGACTTGCGCTGCTTCAGCTGCGGTTGGCGCGAACTTGGAAGCAAATTCGGTCTTTGTCAGCCACTTCCGATAACTCGATGAACTCGGGTTGTACACTTCCTTGTAAAGTGCGTCAATGCCGGTCCGATTGTGAATGTTGAGCCACAGGCTCACATCGACAACCGTTGCCGGATTCTCCGCGCCAAGGTTCTTGGTCGTCGAAGCGGTGACGAAACGGGGAGTGTGTCCAGGCAGAGTTCCCGGCGAGGAAACAGACTGACCGGCTACCAGCGTGCAACTGGCCGCTAGTATCCCCAAAGTGGCCTTAAGGCGAGAGAGTGAATGTCGAGGGTGCAATAGAAACTCCTTAGGTAAGTTCAGCCTCAGAGATATAAGGATAGCCCTTAGGCATTAAAGAATACTAGACCCAAACGAGGGAAAGTACTAAGGAAGTTTCGATTTATTTTTGCCGATTCCTGGAATTAGGCTTTGTTGCCGCGAACCCGTTTACTCCTCTTCGGGAGCTGTCTCGGAAGGTTCGCTGGCAGACTCCGCGGTGGGTTCTTCCGGCGGTCTTAAGTTGTTCATCGCGTAGTAGCCCTGCAAAGTGGCATTCGAATCAGCGGCTTCCTCCAGGCTTTCCGCCGGATGGGTCTTTTGATGCGGGCTCTCCACCAGATTTTCCGGCTTGTCGTGTTCTTCTTGTGATGGCATAAATCCTCTGCTGATCATACTCGCTGCCGTTCAAGCGCTTTCTCACTCTGGATTTCAGCACCGCCAAAGTGGAATCTCCAGGGGCGTTCAGTACACTGTTCACTACAGTGTAAAGTGCAATCGGCGTGATGAAGGGCCGCCTTGGCCCGAAGCAAAGCGGCGATTATTCAAGGAGCATGATGCCAAGGCTAGCAGGCAAGAACGTATTAATAACGGGAGCATCTTCCGGTATCGGTGAAGCAATTGCAATCCGCTTCGCCAAAGAGGGCGCAAACGTCGCTATCAATTACAACAGCGGCGCGGAGCGCGCAGAAGCTGTGAAGAAGAAGACGGAGGAGGCCGGGGCGGCTCGCGGGAGCGGCGCCAAGGATATTACCGTCAAGGCAGATATCTCCGACGAAAAGCAGATCGTTGGGATGTTCAAAGAGGTCATCGACCACTTCGGATCACTGGACATCCTGATCAATAACTCGGGAATTCAGAAGCCGGTAGCGAGCGATCAACTGGAGGCCGCCGATTTCGACAGGATCATCAACGTGAACCTGCGCGGAGCGTTCATTTGTTCGCGCGAAGCGATCAAGCATTTTCTTTCGCGCAAAGCGAAAGGGGTCATTGTCAGCAACTCGAGCGTTCACGAGATTATTCCCAAACCGAAGTATCTGCCCTACTCCATCAGCAAGGGCGGTATGGAGAATATGACCAAGACCCTGGCGCTGGAGTATGCGGACCGCGGCATCCGGGTCAATGCGGTGGGACCCGGGGCGATTGTCACGCCCATCAATAACGCCTGGATCAACGATCCCAAGGCGCGTGGCGAAGTGGAGAGCCATATCCCAATGGGACGGCCCGGCGAGGCGGACGAGATTGCGGTGGTATTTGCGTTCCTGGCGTCTGATGAAGCCTCTTACATCACCGGCCAGACGCTGTTTGCCTGCGGCGGATTGACGCTCTATCCCGAGTTCCGGGTCGCCTGGTCTTCAGGAGAATAACTCCCAGCGAGGATCGAGGGAACGGGCACGTACAGCGGAATGCATAGCGGCGCCGGCAGGAACTGATGCCACCAGCTTCGTGCGGCCCTGATGAGAGAGCTGCACGAATACGCTGGTCCAGTTGAGGTGGCCAGGAAACACGGGAACAGGCCGCTCGTAAACTACCGTAGGAGCTTTCACCTTAACGAAGCCCGCTTTGGATTGATTGTTGTTCACTATGTTTTTCAAGCCGTTCCGGATCTCGCGCGTATGCTCACGGACGCCAGAGATCGAAAACAGGCTAATAATCAGCGATGCGACCAGCGTCAGCCGATGCGAAGTATAGTTGCTGGTTGGTCATTACGCCTGCTCCAGTTCCGGCATCATATCCACCGGCCTATTGAACGGCAAAACACTCCTGTCTTACTATCGCTGCTGCGCTAATCTGATAAACACTTCATATCCGAACGCCTCACACACCACAGCTCCGCAGTAGGAGGTGAACAGACACAGCACCAGGACGCCGGCATATTGCAAGACGTCTATAATTCTCGTTCTCGCCAGGGGTAACAGGCGCTGCACATAACGCGCGCACAAGAGCGAAACCAGGAGAAAAATCGCCAGAACGGCGTACGATGCCCGGTTCATCCACAACATCTCGCGCGCAGTCACCCGGTTCCCAGCTTCGGCGATGCTCACGACGATCTTAAGAAAAAGAAGCAATGCCGGACCGAAGAACGCAAGCAGCAAGCGCAGCAGGTTCTTGCCCTCATAGCGCGAGCGGTCGTGCGGGACTGAGGCGGCCGCTTCCACTAGGCTAGTGCCGGAGTCCGTTGCCGGGAGCCTCGAAAACCGTAATAAGAAATAAACAGGTAGCAGATCAGCGGCAGAATGAAAGCATGATGGATGCCAATCTTATCGGCGATGATCCCCTGGATCTCGGGGATGATCGCTCCGCCGACGATTGCCATAACAAGTAGCCCCGATCCCTCCCCGGTCAGCGATCCCAGACCGGCAATGCCTAGCGTGAAGATGGTCGGGAACATGATCGAATTGAACAGGCCCACGAGCAATATGCTCCACATCGCCAGCGAACCGAACGAAGCCATCGACACGCCGACAAGTACGAATGCCACCAGGGCCGCGAACCCGAGCAACCGGCCGGGATTGGTTTTCTGCAGCACCCAGGACCCGATAAAGCGGCCCACCATGGCGCCGCCCCAATACCAGATGAGATATTCCGCGGCCTTCTGGATCGTCATATTCCCGATATCGCCCTGACTGAGATAGTTCACCAGAAAGCTCCCGATCGCCACTTCCGCACCCACATATAAGAAAATGGCAACCACTCCGAGAACCAGATGGCGCTGCTTCCACAGACGTGCGGTGTGGCTCCCGTGACCGGCGTCCGCCGAGACTTCCTCCGCCGACGTGATTTTCGGCAATTTGAAGAGCCCGATGGCAATGGCAAGCGCCACCAGCGCGACTGCGATTCCAATGTAAGGCGTCTTCACCGACGACGCCTCGTGTACGCGGTAGGCCTGCAGAGCGGCAGGGGAAAGCTGTCGGACGGCTTCAATCGCGAGCGGCGCCGCACTCAGGATAAATAGCGACCCAAACTTCGGTGCAATGGTAGTCCCGAGGGAGTTGAACGCCTGCGTCAGGTTGAGACGGCTGGAGGCGGTCTCGGGCCGTCCCAGAACGGAAACGTAGGGATTCGCCGACACCTGCAGAACCGTGATCCCGGCAGCAAGAATGACGTAAGCAGTCAGGAAGAAGGGGAAAGACGGAACACTGGCGGCTGGTATAAAGAGGAACGCGCCGACCGCCGCGGTCAACAGCCCGATGACCATGGTCCGCTGGTATCCAATCCATTCCACAATCCTGCCGGCCGGAAGCGCAAACACAAAGTAAGCCGAAAAGAAGACGAACTGGACCAGCATGGCCTGGGTGTAGTTCA
>CBAAAA010000431.1:0-4486 GCA_964658695.1 uncultured Solirubrobacteraceae bacterium
CCCGTAAGGCTTCGACCGGGTTCACTTTGCTAGCTCGTCGAGCTGGGACAAAGCTCGCCGCCAGCGCAGAGCAGCCTAACACTGCGGCCACCGAAAGCAGTGTCTCCAGATCCCACGAACTTACACCAAATAGCATTCTCTTCCCCACCATTGCCGCCAGCACTGACGAAACCGCACCGGCGCCCAAGCCAATGACCACCAACCAGCCTGCTTCCCGAAATACCAGTCTGTATATCGCGGCCGGCTGAGCCCCGAGCGCTACCCGTACACCAATCTCTCGCGTTCTCTGGCTGACTGAATAGGCCACGACCGCGTACAATCCAATCACTCCCAGCAGAAAAGCCATCACCGCAAATCCACCCACCAGCCACGCAGAGGAACGATGCAGGTACGCCGTCATCGAGTCTGAGATCAGCGCTTGCATCGTTGACTCATTTCGCATTCCGACCTCCGGGTGAACCTGTCGGATCGCGGGTCGAAGGGCAGACAGAATTCCCTCCGGCCGCTGCCGCGTGCGCACAACAAGGGAAACGTAATTGCTTGGATCCTGATTGAAGGGGTGATACTCAGCCGGCCAGATCTCGGAATCAAGCGACCCATCTCGAATGTCGCGAACGACGCCGATAATGGTCTTGAGCGACTTCGGCGTCAGCTTGATATCGCCGATCTGTTTCCCAATGGGATCCTCGCCAGGAAAGTATCTTCGGGCCAGAGTCCCGTTAATCAGCGCCACCTTGGGCTTGGATGGATCTTCAGCATCGCTGAAGTAGCGGCCGCTGAGCAGCGTGGCCCCGATCGTTCGAAAATAATCCGCACTCACGTCTCGCTCGTTGACCTCGATGTGCTTGCCGTCGTAGGGCTTTCCGACGATGCGAATCCAGTCGGTATTGCCGTTGAAGCTGACAGGCAGGACGGTTGTGATGGCCGCGGATCTCACGCCAGGAAGGCTCGACACTTTATTCACGATGTCGCGCCCGAACGCAATGCTGTGGTTCTCGTCATAATTGCTGTCGGGAGCGGCAACCTCTATCACCGCCAGATGATCCGGCTGAAACCCAAGCTCTACATCCAGCAACCGGTGCAGGCTCTTGACACATAATCCCGCTCCCACCAGCAGCACCATCGCAGTTGCCAGTTCAATCACAACCAGGCGCGAACCCAGCCGCCGCCAGCCTTGCCCCGCCGACCCACGACTACCTTCCGCCAAGCCGTCTCGCATCTTTGATCGCATGAGATGCACCGTCGGAATAACTGAGAAGAACACGATCGCGAGCAGCGAGAGAGCAGCCGCGTATCCGGCAATCCGTCCATCCAGTCCAAGATGAGCAAGGAACGGCAGGTATTCGGCCATATCGGCGGGAATTAACTTCTCTAACCCTTCGATCGCCCACCGCGCCAGCAACAGACCTAGTGCGCTCGCCACCGCGACCAGCGCAAAGCCTTCTGTCACAAACTGCGTCACCAGCCGTGTCATCGAAGCCCCAAGAGCACTGCGCAAAGCCATCTCCCGGCGTCGTCCTTCAGAGCGCGCCAGAATCAGGCTGGCCACGTTCACGCACGCAATCACCAGCAGCAGTCCCGCGCCGCCCAGCAACAGCATCAGAAGCGGACGCAGATTTCCTGCGATGGCTTCTGACAGCGGCTCCACACTCGCCCCCTGGCCGCGATTGGACTCCGGATACTGCTGTTCCAGCCGCCTGCTGACAACCGTCATATCCGCCAACGCAGCTTGAACCGTTACGCCATCCTTCAGCCGCGCAATTCCGTCCAGGTTGTGACAACTTCGCCGCAGCGCGCAAGGGTTGCCTGGGTCGACAGTCGTCCATAACCCGGCCGCGCCATGAGGGGCAAACTGAAAACTTGCGGGTAGAACGCCAATCACTGTGTAATTCTCCCCGCTCAAATTCAGCTCCTCACCGATCACACTGTTTCTGCCTCCGAATCGCTGCCTCCACATCTTGTAAGTCAGCAGGACCGCGTGTGACTGACCCGGCTTCTCATCCTCTGAAGTAAAATCCCGCCCTAAAATCGGGTGGATACCGAGCGTACGAAAAAATCCAGCACTCACGCGCGCAGCCTGCGTCGGCTCAACTCCCGCTCGTGTTCGCAGAAGAAAACCGCCCCCGCCCGAAACCTCCAGAGACTCGAAAACATGGTTGCCTGTCTTCCAGTCTTTGTAATCGAGATACGACAGGTTGTTGCGCGGGAACAGAGCCGTACTCTCGTCCACTGCCACCAGCCTCGTGGGGTGAGGATACGGCAGCGGTTTCAGCAGCGCCGCGTCCACGAATGCAAAGATCGCAACGCTGGCGCACATCGCCAGAGCCAGGACAAATACCGCCGCCACTGCAAAGCCCGGGCTCTCGCTTAACTGGCGTAGCGCAAACCGAAGGTCGAGAACCAGATGGTCCACAAAGGGCACAGTGGACCTCTCGCGATAGGTCTCCTTTAACGCTTCCAGACCACCCAGCCTCAGAAACGCTTCTCTCCGCGCCTCCTCAGAGGTCATGCCGGCTCGCACACTGTCCGCGATATGCATCGCAATGTGACTTTCAAACTCCGCCGCCATGTCCCGTTCCCGCTGTTGTTTGTCGCCCAACCCCCGCAGCCGCACAGTCCACGCACGCAGCCATCTCATGCCGGATCTCCTTTCGCATTCAGGAATCGCCCCACAATCGCCGTCGCTTTCGCCCAGTCCTGAGCCTCGCGTTCCAACTGCCTGCGCCCTGCGCGCGTCAAGCTGTAAAATTTCGCCTTGCGATTGTTCTCCGAAACACCCCAGTCAGAGGCGATAAACCCTTCCTGCTCTAACTTCAGTAACGCCGGGTAAATGGTTCCGTAGTTCAGATTCAACAGGTTTTCAGAGGTCTGCTCAATGCGCCGCGCGATCCCGTAGCCGTGTAGCGGCCCCATCGCCTCCAAAGTCTTGAAAATCATCAGGGCAAGTGTCCCCTGCCAAACATCTGTTTTGTTCGCCATTCCTGCGTCCAACTAGACCCACCGGCATTGAACCATGATTCCTATTGGAATGCAATAGGAACCGCTTGCACCCCGGTTGCCGGCGTGATTGAGCCTTGGTAGTCTCTTATGAGGTCAGTCTCTTACGAGACAGGAGATCCGGGTTATGGCGGAAAACAAGACTAAACCAACCGAATCCAGTGTCGCGGATTTCATCGATGAGCTCACGGACGCGAATAAGAAAGCGGACGCGAAGGAGTTGGTGAGCATTCTACAAAGCGCTACCGGCGAGGAGCCAAAGATGTGGGGACCTTCAATCGTCGGTTTCGGCAGTTGTCACTACGCCTATGAAAGCGGGCGCGAAGGCGACATGCCGCTCGTCGGATTCTCTCCCCGCAAGGCCGCTATCGCTCTCTATGGCATCCGAGAGCTTGGCGATACAAACGCCTTGCTGGAGAAACTTGGCAAGCACACGACCGGCGGCGGATGCCTCTACATCAAGAAACTAGCCGATGTCGACCCAAACGTTTTGAAGGAGTTGATCCTGAAATCCGTGAAAGCCCGGCGCACCGGACATGCGGCTGCCACGGCCTAGGCGCTCTTCGATGCCGCTGCTGCGTTCCCGTACTGCTCGAAGAACTCGGCAATCGTCTCAATCCCCTGATAATAATTGCTGATCCGGTACTTCTCGTTGGGCGAATGCAATCCATCGTCAGGTAGTCCGAAGCCCATCAAAATCGTCGGTATGCCCAGGTAAGCAGCGAACTCTCCCACGATCGGTATCGAACCGCCGCTTCGCACAAACACGGTCGGCTGCCCGAGTTTTTCACTGAACACTTTTGCGGCCACGTCGATCGCCGGATGATGTGGATTCACAGAAATGGCCGGCCCGGCGCTCAGTACCCGCACTTCAGTCTGAATCCCCTTTGGAGTATTTTCCGCAATCCATGTCTTCACCGCCGCTAACACTCGCTCGGGATTCTGTTTGGGCACCAGTCGCAGGCTCACCTTCGCCGTCGCTTTCGCCGGGATCACCGTCTTTGCGCCCGCTCCCGTGAACCCTCCGGCTATGCCGTGCACCTCAAAGGTGGGCCGCGCCCAGATACGTGAAAAAACTGTCTGCTCCGGCTCTCCTGTCAGCGCGCTGGCGCCTACCTCCTCCTTCAAAAATTCCTCTTCGCTAAAGGGAAGTTTTTCCCAACTGGCGATCTCTGCTGGATCCGGCGCAACCACGTCCTCATACACACCCGGAATTTGGATGTGGCCCTCCGCGTCTTTTGCTTTTGCCAGCAGTTCAATCAGACCGAATACCGCGTTTGGACTCGTGCCTCCATACATGCCGGAATGTAAGTCGCGCGCCGGACCGATGGCTTCTACTTCCAGATACATCAGTCCGCGTAGACCAACACACAAAGTGGGTACGCCGTCGGCAAACAGTTCCGTGTCCGAGACCAAAGCCACGTCGGCTTTCAACTTTTCTTTGTGAGCCGGCACGTAGGTGGCAATCGAGTCGCCGCCCACCTCCTCT
>CBAAAA010000432.1:0-4476 GCA_964658695.1 uncultured Solirubrobacteraceae bacterium
GAATAGAGATTTGAATTGAAGCCGGTTAAGCGACCGTACTTCTCAGAAAGCGGACCATCGAAGTCCCAGCGGAGGCCGGCTGTTATCGTGAGATTGCTCCTGACCTTGTAGTTGTCGTTGATAAAGGCTCCCACGGTGTCTGAACGGTAGTACCGATCGGCCGATCCTTCGAAAGCGGCCGAATAGGTTCCTGTTCGGACCCCGCCTTCCACGAAATTGACGAATGTCTTAAAGTCGATGGTGTCAGCGGAGGTGTTGTTGTTGATGATATTGAGCTGCGTATGATCCCATTGCACTCCGATGGCGATGGTGTGCTTTCCTTTGACCCAGTTGAGGGTAGATCCATATTCCCATTGATTTTGGAACATACCCGCGTTGCCGAAACTGACACTGTCCCCAAACTGCAGACCGGTGTCGATATTTGGGTCGGCTGTTGTCATTTCAATCTGGGGAAATGTGGTGGAGCCGAGCAGGTTCATGCCGAAATCCTGTGGAGTGAAGGCCTGCCCGGTTTGTGAGTAGGCGTGGAGCCGGGTAAAGCCGGCGCGTTGTTCCCAGGTTAGTGTGGGAGTCAGGATAACTGAGTTATCGAGGGAAATCACCTGACTGCCGGCGGAAAGCTGTTGCGGAAATCCCAGCGCTACACCGACTGCGCCGAAAGGATTGGTAGTGGGGTTAGCCTGCACATAATACTTCCCGGTCAGGCGGTCCTTGTCGCTCAGTACGTAATCGATGTTGACGATTCCCTGATCCACATTCGACTTTGCGTTCGGGCCCTGCGTGACGGCGTCGTAGCCAAGCGCTGTCGCCTGCGCGGCATTGGTTATCTGCGCACTGGGGAGGAGAAACTGACCGCCCGGTAACTTTGCGTTCAGAAGCGCTGCAGCCACAGGGCTTACCTGACTAGGCGCAATGCTCGCGCCAAAGCTGCTGTTCACCGCGTTTACGATTCCTTGCAGACTGCGGTCATTGGTAAGGCCCAGAGGAACGGTGACGTCCTTTTGGGAATCTGCGGCATCCGCTATCCGGACACCCTGATAAGAAACAAAGTAAAAGAGTTTGTCTTTCTTGATCGGTCCACCGAACGTCGCGCCGAACTGATTCCGATTTTGATAAGGGACCTTGGTGGTAATGGCCGGTGAGGCATTGTAGAAAAATGGCGCGGCGTTCATGAAGCTGTTCTGAAAGTCTTCATACGCTTCGCCGTGGATCTGATTGGTTCCCGATTTTGTGATCACTCCGATGTGCGCGCCGCTGTTCGCACCTTGCGTAGCATCGTACATGGCGGAATTAACGCTGATTTCCTGAATTGCCTCGATGGGCGGAGTAGGCAGAGCCTGTCCAATTGCGCTATAGACGGAGGTGCTGGTTTGGATGGAACCGCCAGAGCCGAAGTTCTGGCCAGTGTTCAAGACGAAGCGGTTCTCGCCCACTTGACTGGTGGAGTTGCCATTGAAGAGATTGTTGGTGCTGATGCCATTGAGTGAAAAACTATTGCTGGTGTCGCGCTCGCCGTTGGCGAAGATGGCCTGGTTCCCCAGTCCCGCGTTGCTGCCCGAACCAGCCAGGAAATCCGCGTGAACACCGGGGCTCAGAATGGCGAGTTGCGTGAAACTACCCGTGCCGAGCGGCGTCTGCTGAATGGTCAACTGATCGACAGTGTAGCCATTGGTCGTGTCCACCTGGTTCATGAGGGGTGTTGCATTCACCTCGACAGTGTTGCTGACGGCCCCTAGCTGCAGCGTGGAATCCACTGTGGTGGTGCGGTCAGAGTTGACGATCACTTGTGTGTGTACTTCGGTCTGGAAACCCGTTTTCCCGAACGTTAACTCGTACCTGCCGATGGGCAGATTCTGGACTGAATACGACCCATTCGATTTAGTCTGCTCCATCACTTCGAGATTTGTGGCCACATTCCGCGCCTTCACGGCCACGCCAGGGACTACGCCTCCTGAGACGTCTTTGACAGTGCCGGTGATCGCACCGAGTATCTGCTGCGCACCGGCCGGTGCACAAACGAAAGTAAGCGCCAAAATACTTCCAAACACGGGCCGCTTTAACCCCACAAGCCCAAGACTCCTCATAGGTTCCCTCCATAAGAAAATGTAATTCAGTTGAAAGAGCCGCTGACGGGGCGCGAAGTTCCGATTATACGAATCGCCAGCGGAGTGGGTGGAATTCGCGTGAATTGTGCGACTGACTGACGAGTGCGCGATGTCTATTTCTCACCTAACAGGAGCTGATCTGCTTCGCGAACCGCATTCTGATAGGAGGGTTCCAGCGCTTTGATCAAGGGAATCTCGCCCCGCCAGAACTGGATGGCCCCAAGCGTTCGCGGTAAAGCCGCCAGCGCGCTCTTCGGAATCACATCGTCCAAGAAGGAAACCGGCTCCGCCTCTACATTGGCGCTCCAGAAATCCTGTGGATCAATGGGCAGTGGTTCGGCTTCCGGTATCGCCGCGGGTTCATCGATCCGGATATCTGCGCCCAGCATTGAGATGAACTCTTCGCGATCCATACCGCGCAGACGGAAAATCAGGAACGGGTCTCGATCGAAGGCCTCGCCCAACAGGTAGTAGACCGCGGCCACGTGCTTACAGGGATTCGACCAGTCCGGGCAGGAGCAACTGGTAGAAATCTCCTTTAGCTTCTCGGGAAAGAGAGACAGCCCGGCTTCGCTAAAGGCGTTTTCAATCTCCCGCGGCATCTCCCCGGCCAGCAACTTGGCTGCATAAATTGCCTGTTTCGAGAGCTGGGTGGCGAGTTGTTTCCACTCGGACAGCAGGAGCTGGCGCACTGTGATGGTCACCCGATAGGGTTGCGCACGCGAGCCTTGCACCGGCGCCTCCACCATCCCCTTTGTCACGTTGATCGACAGCACTTGTCCTTTGCGGGCATACGCGCGCCCACGCCGCAGCCGCCCGTCACTGTCGAAGCTTTCAAGCACGTCAATCCAACGGCGTGCCCACCAGCTGTCTCCGAAGCCGCCGCGTTGCGAAGCCGCCTTGATGCCGCCCGATGTTTTGCGGGGACGAGAAGGAGGAGGAAAGCCTCCCAAGCGGCTCCAGTCATCGAAAGCCATATTACTCGGCTACCGCGTTTTTGCGTAGTGTGAACATCTCTTTGAGCTGCGAAGTGGAGAGTTCCGTGAGCCAGCCCTCGCCAGTGCCAATCACATTCGTGGCGACGTCTTTCTTTTGCTCAATCATCTCGTCGATCTTCTCCTCCAGTGTTCCGGCGCAGACGAACTTGTGGACCTGCACGTTCTTCTGTTGACCAATACGAAACGCCCGGTCCGTGGCTTGGTTCTCGACTGCCGGATTCCACCAGCGGTCGAAGTGAAAGACATGGCTGGCGCGGGTCAGATTCAATCCTGTCCCACCGGCCTTCAAAGAAAGCACAAACAGCGGCGGTCCGTCGGGCTCCTCCTGAAAGCGAGTCACCATCCCGTCACGCTGTTTTTTGGGAACGCCTCCATGCAGAAAGAGTGTCTCGCGTCCGAAGGCCTCCTGCAAATGCCGCTGGAGCATAGATCCCATCACAGTGAACTGGGAAAAGATCAGCACATGATCACCTACCGACATCGCTTCCTCAACCATCTCAGTGAGTCTCGCAAGCTTCCCGGAACGGCCCGGCAGCGGCGAATTGTCGCGCAGAAAATGCGCCGGATGATTGCAGATCTGTTTCAGCCGCGAGAGCGTGGCCAGCACCAGACCTTTACGCTTGATGCCTTCCGCGGAGAGAAGTGCGTCCATCGAATCTTTCACCACGGCGGCGTAGAGAGATGCCTGCTCTTTGGTCAGGGTGCAGAAGACTTTCATCTCCAGCTTCTGCGGCAGATCGCTGATGATAGCCTTGTCGGTCTTCATGCGGCGGAGGATAAACGGTCCAGTGATCTTCTTAAGCTGAGACGCGGCCGTTGTATCCCGGCCGCTCTGAATCGGCAGGTAGTACTTCCGCTTGAACTCGCCACGGGTACCCAGCAGCCCGGGGTTGAGGAATTCCATCATGGACCAGAGATCGCCGACATTGTTCTCGACCGGTGTCCCTGTCAGGGCGATACGATATTCCGCCTGCAAGGCTCGGGCGGCCGCGGCTTGCTTGGTCTCCGGATTTTTGATGTTTTGCGCTTCGTCCAGCACAATGCCCAGCCAGGGTACTTCTTTCAAATGTTCGAAATCGCGATGCAGGAGTGCATAGCTGGAGACCACGATCGCGTGTCGGGAGGCGTGCTTCACGAATGTCTCTCCTTTCTTGCGGCCGATGCCGTGATGGACCATCACTGTCAGTTCTGGGGTGAAGCGTGCCGCCTCCTTCTGCCAGTTTCCGACCACTGAAGTGGGACACAGCAACAGCACGGGGCGATTGCTGCCTGCGCGCCAATCACGCTGAATGAGGCTGAGTGTTTGAATCGTTTTGCCAAGTCCCATATCGTCCGCGAGACAGGCTCCCAGGCTCCAGCGCCGGAGGAACGCG
>CBAAAA010000433.1:0-4443 GCA_964658695.1 uncultured Solirubrobacteraceae bacterium
GCAACCGCAGCAGAATAATCCCTTCGAGAACGTTCCAACCGCGCCGGAGAAGCCGAATCAGCCAGCACCCGCCAATCCTTCGGGAGTCCAGGAGGCAAAGACCACTCCCATTGCCGCTAACGTCGTCGAGGCGATTGACTTCCGGGGTCAGCGTCGTGTTCCTCAAGATACGCTCCGTGCCCTTATTTTTAGTAAGAAGGGGGACGTGTTTGATGATGAAACGATCCACCGGGACTTCACCGCCTTGTGGAACACCGGCCGCTTCGACGATCTGAGAGTGGAAAAGTCGAAGGGGCCACAAGGCGGAATCATCCTGACCTTCGTCGTGACGGAGCGCCGGGTTGTTCACACCATCGATTACACCGGCAACAAGTCCATTACGAAGTCGGAGATTCTGGATCGGTTCAAAGACAGAAAGATTGCCCTGTCGCCCGAGTCGCAGTTTGACCCGGGCAAGGTACAGGCGGCGAAGAACATCCTTCAGGAGTATGAAGCAGAGCGCGGACACCAATACGCTATCGTGACGCCAAACATCAGGCAGGTTCCGCCGGGTGGCGTCGATATCACGTTCGAGATCAACGAAGGGCCCAAGGTTAAGGTCGGGAACATCATCATTCAAGGCAACCAGGTATTCAGCGACCGAGACGTAATTCGCGCCATGAAGAATCTGAAGCCGATTGGCATACCGCATTCATTACTGTTTGAGAACCTGTTCGCGCGCACCTACGATTCGACCAAGCTGGACGAAGATGGAGAACGAATCCGCCAGGCCTATCAGGCAAAGGGTTACTTCACGGCGCGCGTGATCAATCACTCGGAACGGGTCTACGATGTGCAGGGCAAGGGAATCAAAATACCATTGCTCAATCCGAAGAAGCCGGGGAAGCGCGTGGATGTAACCATGGTTGTATCCGAAGGACCGCTATACAGGCTACGCAACTTCCAGTTCGTTGGTATGAAGCTGTTTCGCACGCCGGACCTGATCGAACGGCAGGTCTTCGGCATGGGCCCTGGGGATGTCTTCTCAACCGAGAAGCTTCAGAAGGGCATGGATAACCTGAAGAACCTGTATGGCGACTTCGGTTATATCGACTTCGTGCCGTCGCCCGATCCCGAACCGGTGCCCGGCAAGCCGCAGATGGATCTCACCATCGACGTCGATGAAGGCCATCAATTCTTTGTTCGCCGCATTGACTTTCAGGGCAACACCTCCACGCGCGACCGGGTCATCCGGCGCGAGTTGTTGATCGACGAAGGCGATTTGTTCAGCCACCGTTTGTGGGAGACGAGTGTTCTCCGATTGAATCAGCTCGGATTCTTCGACCCGTTAAAGGCGGAGGACGCGGCGACGATCACCCGCGATACCAAGAGCAATACTGTAGACCTGCTTCTCAAATTGCACGAGCGCGGGAAGAATTCTATTCAGCTGAATGGAGGCGTGTCCGGAATTTCGGGTAGCTTCATCGGGTTTTCGTATTCGACGCACAACTTCCTCGGTCTGGGTGAGACGCTTAGTTTGAACAGCCAGATTGGAACACTGCTGAGTAGTGTTAGCTTTGGCTTCACGGAGCCGTATCTCTTCGACAAACCGATCCAGGCCGGCTTCAATGTCTTCTATCAGCGCTACAGCTATAACCAGGGGCAGCAGGAATCGGTTCTGGCGGGACAAAATCTGATCAATTACTTCAATCAGATTGGGTCGGTGGGTTGCCCCACTGGGCAAACAGGTTGTAACTTGCTGAATTACATAATGGACGGCAGAGGCTTCACTGTCTTCGCCAGCTATCAGCTAAGGCGCAGCTTTGCCCGCGTGGGATTGAGTTACTCCTTCAGCGAGAACTCGATCGATCCCATCACGACTGCGGCGCAAAACTACTTCGATTATCTGGATTTTCAGGGCGTCAACGGCCCGAACTCGCTGTCGGGCATCAATACCAGCACCATCATGCCGACCTTCTCCTATAACACGGTGAACCATCCGATCATTCCTACTAAGGGGCTCCGGATCAGCGCCAACTTCGGGTTCGCTGGCAGCGTGCTTGGCGGCAATGTGAATACCCTCACGCCTTCGTTCGATGTTGCGTATTTCCGGCGCGGGGTTTTCAAGAGCAACGTAATGGGTTTCCATTTAGCCACCCGGTTTATCAGCGGATATGGAGGCAAAGTCGCACCGCCCTATAGCCGTTTCTACATGGGCGGCGAAACTGACGTGCGCGGATTTAATATTCTAAGCATCAGCCCGATTGCATACATCCCGACATCGACACAAGTTAACGTGTTGAATAACGATGGTACCCAGCGGATACAGAAGGTTGTAGGCTCCAACGGTTCGATCAGCGAGGTCAATGTCACCCAGACCGTTCCGGCCTACTCGTTGATTCTGCCAGGCGGCGATACCTATTCGGTGTTCAATTATGAGTACCGGATACCGATTATCGGGCCCG
Organism: uncultured Solirubrobacteraceae bacterium; assembly: GCA_964658695.1. Taxonomy (GTDB): domain Bacteria; phylum Acidobacteriota; class Terriglobia; order Bryobacterales; family Bryobacteraceae; genus Bog-105. Next base: position 2,445 of record CBAAAA010000433.1, read on the forward strand.
TCACATTGGCGCCCTTTGTGGATGCCGGTATTGATCGCCTGACGCTGCCCAGCCAGCTCGGCCTGAATCCGGAGCGCGTCGCTCAATTGAATGCAATCTTTCCGCAGGCGGACTTCAAACCGCGCGCAGTGATTGCGCCAGACACCCAGAAACCGCGCATATCGACCGGTCTGGAACTTCAAGTACTGATGCCGGTGGTAAACGCGCCATTCCGGTTGTATTACGCGTATAATCTAAGTTACGTCAACACTAACCTTCAACCACCTGTCGTAGCAGAACGTTCGGCCTTTCCGAATTATGCTACTTACCAGAGTGTGATTCAGAATTTCGGGCAATCAACGTCCTTCGATGAACAGAGGCATTCGTTCCGCTTCTCCATTGGACGGACTTTCTGATCCGTAAGCTGTCAGCCGGCTTGCTGGTGTGTGACGATAGTAAGGACCAAGCGAGAAAGCAGGAAAGTTTTTAGATGGTTATGAGAAGTAGTTTGATCTCGGCGGCGGCCATGCTGTCGATGGCGATGGGCGTATTTGCTCAGGCGCCAACTCCCGGCAAAGTCGGTGTCATCAGCGTGCAAGGCGCGATCGTCGGCACGAAGGACGGGCAGAAGGCTTCCGAGCAGTTACAAACAAAATTTGCTCCTAAGAAAAAAGATCTGGATGCACGCAACACGGAGGTGACCCAACTCGAAGATCAGCTTCGCAAGGGCGGCACTCTGATGAGCGAAGACAAGCGCACCCAGATGGAGCGCGACATCGACGAAAAGAAGCGGCGTCTTCAGCGTGATGTGCAGGATGCGCAGGAAGAGTGGAACGGAGCTCAGCAGCAGCTTTTGCAAAGCTTGGGTCAGCGCATGATGGCCGTCGTTGAAAAATATGCCAAAGACAATGGCTACACTATGATTCTTGATGTCAGTAACCCGAACACTCCTGTGCTTTACGCATCGAGTGGAATCGACATCACACAGGATATCGTCGCCCTTTACGACAAAACTTCGACAAATGGCGGACCGGCTCCCACTGGCGCACCTGCTTCGCCAGGAGCGATGAAGCCGACCGGCAGTGGCTTAAAGCCGCCTACCGGTTCTCTCCCGCCGGCTACGCACTAGCTCGGCGCCTGATCTCTCACCCATAAAAGGCGTTCTCGAAGGAGAACGCCTTTTCTATTTCTGCTTCACTCTCAAGCCAAGCTAACCTAAGGGAGTGTTTCGCCTCATCCTTGCGACTTTTCTGAGCCTCTCCTTTCTCTCCCAGGCGCACGCCGACGTCTACACCTTTTCACTGCAGCAGGTCCTGGAGATCTCTACCCGGCAGAATCCAGACATCGTTCTCGCCCGGCTTGACGAACAACGGGCGCAGGAGGATGTTCGTATCGCACAAAATCCGTTTCGGCCCAAGGTGTACGGCGGCAGCGGCCTTGCTTACACGTACGGCTATCCAAACACAATCGAGGGCAATGCGCCGTCTCTCTTCCAGATGAAGACCGATATGCACCTGTTTAACCGCCCCGAAAGCTACAAACTTTCGGCGGCAAAGGAGCTGGCTCGTGGCTCGCAGTTTGGCGCCCAGGCGAAAAGCGACGAAGTGGCTTACCGGGCCGCTGATCTTTTCCTGAGCGCCAGCCAGAGCGAGAAAGAAGTCACGACACTTAGTAGCGAGCTCCCCGGTCTGGCGAGAGTCTCAACGGCGACAGATGCTTCGGTGAGCGAAGGTTCGGAGCTGCCTCTCGATTCCAAACGGGCGAAAGTCAACCTGGCCGTGACACAACAGCGGCTCGATTCCGCGAAGCTCGATGCCGACTACTTCGAGATGATGCTAGCGGTTGCACTGGGTTACCCTGCTGTTGATAGAGTCAAGCCACAGGAGCAGACCGAACAGCTTGCCTTCCCGATTCCGGCAAGCGAGACCGACGCCGCCGATACCGCGTTGCGAAATAATCGCGATCTGCGTCAGATGCAGTCAAACGTACTTGCGAAGGAGCTGGATCTCCGCTCCTATCG
>CBAAAA010000434.1:0-4437 GCA_964658695.1 uncultured Solirubrobacteraceae bacterium
GTCTGTGCCAATCCAAATAGTCCGGTCGCTGTCGGGCAAGAGGCAGTTGACCTTGGGATCGGGTAAGCCGGTGGTTACCGAGAGCACCTTGCCGTCCCGGAAACGGTAGAGCCCCGCGCCACGTGTTCCCATCCAGATGTCCCCATTCGCAGTCTGTGTAATCGACAGGACAGGGGAACGCGGGAGCGTCGTTGCGCTGGAAAGAAGCTGCCAGGCTCCTCTGGTGAAAGCAAATGCGCCCAGTTGCATTTCCCCGGCAATCAGTTCACCCAAGTTTCCCCTGGCAGTGGCGGTGATATAGGCGGCCTGCTCGGGAGGGTACTCGAATTCTCCATTCCGGTAGCGGATCAAAGTCGTGTCCCGAAGGCGCAGCCAGAGACTCCCTTCCTTATCGGCAACGAGGCCCACAACGCTTGTCAGTGTAATGGACCCGGATGGATCACTTATCTGGCGGAAGTTGAAGCCGTCGAATCGAAATAGACCTTCTTCGGACCCGATCCAGAGATACCCGTCCGCAGTCTGAGTGATAGCGTAAATCGAGCCGCGTGGAACGCCTTGTTCCGCTCCCCAATGGTCGTGAACGTATTGAGATACCTTGCGATTGGGATCGATCGCGTATGCGGGAGAGACACTTACCAGCGAGAGAACTGACACGATGAGCACGGAGCGCAGCCCAGGCGAACTCGCGCTTGACAGTTCAAGGCAGGAACTCGAACGTTTCAACAGTGACCTCATTGCCGGCTGTCAGAAGTTTACTTTCTTTGGAAGCGACGTAGAGATTCAAGTGAATCGACTCGTTGCCGGGGGAAGGCACACCGGACGTGAAGACATGCTGGGCCCAGGCCTGAGTCTCCCATTTTGAGGCGCTTCCTTTGAAGGCCTTGAAAGAGGCCCTGCCGGGCTCCCAGCGCAGCATAAAGGTTGCAAGTCCCTCGGGTGTCTGAAAGGGGACGGAATTTGCCGGCACATAGTAAGGTTGAATGACGAACCCGCCATTTTTCGTGGTGGTGTTTCCCTGCTGCCAAACTTCGATGTCCATCTCACGAAAGGGATGTTCATCATCAACCGTCGAAATGCTGAAGGCTGCCCCGGATTCGAGGTCGGCCAGACCACGAGTGACAAAGCGATAAGTTCCGTAACCCAAGCTTCGGGGAAGATTGATTTCGGCGCTGGTAAGGTGACCCGCGTGCGGAGCGATTCGAAGATGAAGAGACCCGAGCCGGTCCGTCCACGCGTTCGCCGGATCGTAGTCATTGCGAGTCCCCAGCGGATAGTCCAGTGTTTGCCGGATCTGCCAATCGTACCCGTCGAATGACAAGGTCTTTCCGCTAGAGCGCAGCAACTTTGGACCGTCAACACAGACTGCGGTGAGCACGTCTCCGCCTTTTTTCGGCAGCACTTCCATTCGCTTCTGAGGATGATAGCCGGGTTTTACCAGGAGCGCCGCATAGGAAGTGCCGGGGTGAATCCGACAGCTCCAGGTCGAGTCGGATTGAACGGTCGTGAATGGTTCGGCTGTCGTAGGCTGGACCCACCACAATGCGCTTTTGGAGTAGAGTACAATCCGTTGCCCTGGCTGGACTCCCATGGCTCGACCCTCGATGGGAAAGACTTGTTCCGGCTGCCCTACCCCGAATTTGGGGAGCCTGGTGATTTCTATGGATGGCTCTTTTGACGCCTGGAACCAACCGCACCTGACAAGTGAAATTGAACTCAGGATCAACAGTAAGGTCTTGCAGGAATACCCACCTCGCATCATCGGAATATTCCAGCTTCTGTGTCCAGGTTACGTGAGCGTGGGGAGCAAGCAGAGGCAGCGGCTTCGACGATGATGAATAGGGTCAGTTTTGCAGTTCCAGAATCGCAATCTCTGGAGGGCAATTGTATCGCACGGGAAGGGTGGAGCAACCAGCTCCCCAACTGGTATAACCCTGCATGCCGCAGTAAGACCACTGCCCCTGCAAGAACCTTCGCGGCACCGGTGCATTCTTTTTGGCGGCGCCGATGATGGGTAGCCGAATCTGCCCGGCGTGAGTGTGGCCGCAAAGATAGAGGGGTATACGGCCTTCGGAGGCCTGTTTGTAAAGCTGCGGGTCATGTGCCAGCAAAACGACGAAGGCGCCTTGCGGCACATCCTGAAGGGCGAGCGGAAGATTGGCACAGCGGTAGTCGAACTGATCATCCAGACCCGCTATCCAAATCGACGCATTCCCCTGTCTGATCTCCACTGCTTCATTGACAAGCATTCGAACGCCCATCTCCTCAAGTGCATAAGCGATCTCAGAGGAGTCGTGATTGCCAAGGATGGCGATGATTCCATGATCCGCGCAGATACTCGTCACGATCTTTCGCATGCGCGGGTAAACCGCCTCGCAAGAGCCCATCAATTCAAATCGATAATCGCCAGTAAAGACGCAAAGATTCGGGCGCAAATCCTTCAGTATTGTCTCAAGGCGCTCCGCAAGGTCATCCACGCCATCAATGTGGAAGTCGGAAAGGTGAAGGATGCGGAACCCGCGGAACTGTGCGGGAAGAGTTGGAAGGTGGAGTTTAACCACCTTAACGACCAGTGCAGTCGCGTTTCGGACGCCGCGGCGGTAGATTCCCACCAGCTTGAAAGCGAGTTTGAGAATCGCGGTCTTAACGCGAATATTGAACCAGAGGCGGAAGCGGCTCTTTCGCAGGGTTCTGCCGGAACGCTTGAAGTAACGTTCGACTTCGATCCGCGGTTTGAGCCGCTGCAAGAGAGCTGCCCTTACAGGAAGAGTTGGAGGCGATGGCACCTTCTTCGATCTTAAAGCCATAAGGCGCTGGAGTGTGACCTTTGCCATTATGGTGAATGTTCCCCAGCATAGTGGGACGGCGGAGGAACGCAGGCACTCAAAGATGGACCCCCTCCTTCAGCGAACGCGATATCTCAACGTCTGGATGGGGTGTCTTCCGGCTCTGCTGGCATTTGCGGCTTACACCATCAGTGCGCAGCACTTTGAGAGCGTGAAGAGCACTCTGTCAACGGATCGCTTCCTGGGTATCCTGAGCCAGCTCTTGTCCACCGTAAAGGATGCTGAAACGGGGCAGCGAGGTTACCTGTTGACAGGACGGGAGCGCTACCTGAAACCTTATGAAAACGCTCTCCGCGTTCTTGACCGGCAGCTGTCGGAGACAGAGACCGCGGCTTTGGGAAACGGAGTTCCCCCAAATCAGATACGGCGGATGCACGAGCTGGTAGTTGATAAAGCCGTCGAGTTGCGGCTGACCATTCATCTTTACCGGACAGCAGGGCCGACGGCCGCACTGGCGGAGGTGGAGACCGGCCGGGGCCAGACTTATATGGATGAATTGCGTGATCTGGCACGCGAGATCAACGAACGTCAGAGGGCAAGTCTTCTGATGAGTCTCGAGCGCCAGCGAAGAAAGCAGCTTTTGCTGGAAGGCGTGCTGGCGATTGGGGTGGTAAGCGGGATTTTGACGCTTTACCTGTCAGTACGCACGAACGCCTTGTATGCGGAGGAGCGCGACCGCGCTGAAAAAGAGATTCGTAGAGCGAACGAGAACTTAGAAAGCCGGGTGAAGCTAAGAACGGCTGAGTTACAGCGTTCGAATGAAGATCTTCTGCAGTTTGCGTACATCGCCAGCCACGACCTGCAAGAACCGCTGCGTACGGTGGGTAGTTATATCGGACTGCTTTCCCGGAGATATATAAGTCATTTAGATGAAACAGCTCAGACTTACATGCAGTTTGCAATCGATGGGGCGTCCAGAATGCAATCGCTGATCAACGACCTGCTCCAGTATTCGCGGGCAGGCACACAAGCCTTAAACAGAAATCCAGTACCCTCCGAGCAGATCGTAAGGACCGCTCTGCGAAATCTGGAGGCTACTATCGCGGAAACGGCCGCCGTTGTTCGATATGGAGACCTGCCGATCGTCTATGCGGACGAGCTTAAACTCGCCCAGGTTTTTCAGAACCTGATTGGGAATGGAATTAAGTTCCACAAGCCCGGTGAAGTACCGGAAGTAACAATCAGTGCCAAGCGAGAATCAGACGAATGGGTGTTCACTGTGTCTGATAATGGGGTTGGCTTTGAGGAAAAATATACGGATCGCATCTTTCAGGTGTTTCAACGCTTGCATGGAGTTGGCAAGTATCCTGGTAATGGGATTGGCCTGGCAATCAGCAAGAGAATTGTCGAACACCATGACGGAAGGTTATGGGCTGACTCCCAGCCGGGAGAAGGATCTTCGTTCTCGTTCGCCATTCCAGGCGACTTGCCGTTGAAAGGTGAAGGGACCGCCTTAACGGGCATTGCGGAGAAGGGACCTGGGAAGGCTGTCACCAATGTCTAATTCCTCGGCAAGCCTTACCGCGAATCAAAAGTTCGAGATTTTGCTGGTGGAAGACAACCCAGGAGACGTGTTACTCACGAAAGAAGCGTT
>CBAAAA010000435.1:0-4432 GCA_964658695.1 uncultured Solirubrobacteraceae bacterium
ATCGCCTTTCATGATCCGCCTCTCCGCTCCTCTTACCCGGCGTTCTGCCCTCGCAGCCCTGACCACCCCCCTGCTCACATTGGGCGCACAGAGAACAGAACCAGATCGCTACCACCCCGATGCCCCCATCGTGCGCTACCCCGATCCGGACGTCGTCGTCCTTGAGAAACAATTTTCTAAATACCGGGTTACCAGCGCCGTCATCGAGCGCGTCTGCAGCGGCTTCCGTTGGGCCGAGGGTCCAGCCTGGAACGGAGCAGGCAACTACCTCGTCTGGAGCGATATACCGAACGATCGCCAAATGCGCTGGATCGAGGAAGACGACCACGTCTCCGTCTTGCGCCAGCCTTCCCACTACAGCAACGGGAATACCTTCGACTGGCAGGGACGGCAGCTCTCCTGTGAACACCAGGCCCGCCGCGTCGTCCGTTATGAGCAGACCGGGAAGATCACGGTCTTGGCCGACCGCTATAACGGCAAACTCTTCAACGGACCCAACGACATTGTTGTTCACCCGGAAGGCGACATCTGGTTTACCGACCCTGGTTACAGCGCCACCAGCCTCTATGAAGGGGGACCCTTCCCGATGGAGTTGAAAGAATCCGTTTACCGCATCGACGGGAAAACAGGCCAGCTTCAGCTCATGACCGACGAGATGTACAAGCCCAATGGCCTTTGTTTCTCACCCGACTACAAGACGCTATATGTCTGCGATACCGGCATCACGCACTATCCGAAAGCGCCGCGCGAGATCCGCCGGTTCGACTGGAACGGTAAGCAACTGACGAACGCCCGGCAATTCCTTTCGACCGCTTGGGGTAGTTACACTGGCTTGGCGGATGGCATTCGCGCCGACAAAGACGGCAACATCTGGGCAGGTATCGGACAAGGGGCGAACGGAACCGGTTCAGACGGTGCTGCGGGAGACGCTGTTTATGCAATTTCTCCCGAAGGCGTAAAGATCGGAAAAATCGTTCTCCCGGAGATCTGTGCCAATCTTTGCTTTGGAGGAACGCACCGGAACCGCCTCTTCATGGCTGCCAGTCAATCCATTTACTCCCTTTTTGTAGAGGCCACCGGCGCGCACATCTCCTGACGGCGTACCATTGCGAGTATGGAAACCCCACTCGCGACCATCGAAGGAAGCGGTTGCTCCGCCGAAATCTACGAACAGGCTCTCCCTGGCCAGTTCACCGTTCTCTACAAAAGCGCCGCCGGAGAAGTTTTAGAAGAAGCCGAACTGACCGGAGTGAGCACGTATCGCCAGCGTGAGTCCGAGATCAGAGACCATCTGGACCAGATCTGCGCCGGATTGCGTCCCAAGGACCCCGACGCATTAGCGTCTTCCGGCGAATACTAACACCACCGGCAACATGTCACAGAACACCATAGAAGCCGGCACGACAGAAGGCGCCACAACGCGGACCGAGTCGGACAGCATGGGGCGGATCGAAGTCGATTCGACTCGCTACTGGGGTGCGCAAACCGAACGCTCACTTCACCACTTCAATATCGGATCCGATCGCATGCCGCCTGAACTCATTCGGGCCTTTGGAGTCTTAAAGAAAGCCGCGGCCCTGGTGAATCATGATCTCGGCAAGCTCGATGACGAGAAAACCAGGCTCATTACCGCGGCCGCCGACGAAGTGATCTCGGGAAGTCTGAATGAGCATTTTCCGTTGCGCATCTGGCAGACCGGAAGCGGCACCCAGACCAACATGAACGCCAATGAAGTGATCTCTAACCGTGCCATCCAATTGGCGGGAGGAGAGATGGGCAGCAAGAAACCCATTCACCCGAACGATCACGTGAATATGTCTCAGTCGTCCAACGACACCTTTCCGACCGCCATGCACATCGCAGCCGCTGAACAGGTGGAACGTACTTTACTGCCGGTCATGCGCGAACTGCGGGACGCTTTGGATGCTAAGGGAAGGGAGTTTGCGGACATCGTGAAGATCGGCCGCACTCATCTGCAGGACGCCACCCCGATAACCGTGGGACAGGAGTTTTCCGGCTGGGTCTCGCTTCTCGACCGCGATATTGATCGGCTCCGAAGATCGCTGGATGGGATTTACGACCTGGCAATTGGCGGCACGGCGGTCGGAACCGGGCTGAATGCTCACGCCGATTTTGCGGAACTCACGGCGGCGAAAATTGCGCAACTGACTGACCTTCCTTTCCGGTCGCATCCGAACAAATTTGCGGCCCTTTCGGCGCACGATGAACTGGTCTGGGCCAGCGGCGCGCTGAAAACCATCGCCGCGTCTTTGATGAAGATTGCCAATGACGTGCGCTGGCTTGCCTCCGGACCGCGTTGCGGCTTGGGAGAGCTGACCATTCCGGAGAATGAGCCCGGATCCTCAATCATGCCAGGAAAAGTGAACCCAACCCAGAGCGAAGCTTTAACCATGATCGCCGTGCAGGTAATGGGCAACGACGCGGCTATCGGCTTTGCAGGGTCGCAGGGCAACTTTGAACTGAATGTCTTCAAGCCCGTCATCATTCACAATTTCCTCCACTCTGTGCGGCTGCTGGCTGACGGGTGCCGCAGCTTCACTGAATTCTGCGCAGTCGGCATCAAAGTGGATCGAGAGCGCGTCGCGCGGTACGTCAGAGACTGCCTCATGTTGGTAACGGCTCTCAATCCAGTGCTCGGTTATGACAAAGCGGCGAAGATCGCCCACACCGCACACGTGGAGAGGTCGAGTCTGAAGGAAGCGGCTCGAAAACTAGGCTATTTAACTGAGGAACAATTTGAGGAACATGTGAGGCCGGAGGCTATGACAAGGCCCAGCAAGTCATAGCGCTCCGGTCTAAAAAACATCAGATAAACATCTCCTCGTCGGCCGTGGCGTGGTCCACCGTCGGTCTGCTTCCTTTACCCAGATAAGCCAGGCTGGTGCGGAGACCAATCACCAAACCGTTGATTTCACGGACGGGACGCAAGATGCTTCGTTGCACGATTGAAACCGTCTCCTGCGCCTTTCCCATCGAATCATCCAACACCATCTCGGCCCGTTCCAGCTGAACCTTGGCGCGGGTCGTGGCATCGGAAATTAATTCATCGATCTTAGCCACCTGTTGCATGGTGACCTTCAGGATGTTCTCGCTGGTCGCCCCAATGTTCTGAATGTGCTTCTCGGCGCCTTCGATCGTCCGCAGTGTAACGTCAGCCGTTTTTTTACTGACGCCGATAACCCCGCTGATCTGCGGCATCATCGTAGTGAACTCCGTCTGCAGTTTCTTCACCGCAAGGAATATCCCGATCAACATCCCCATCTGAATCAGCATCGCGAGCGTCGCTAAGCCGACAAAGACAGAAAGAAGTATGAGCAGTGTTTGCTGATCCATATAACCATCACCTGCAACTTCGGAGTATGCGCATTCCGGGCTTACTCGGCCTTAATAGCTTAGGCATTCTCTGGCGTCGTGCCGCTGGTGGCATTGGAGGCTGTCGCAGTCGCAGTTTTGACATCCGATACAGCATCGCGATAGGCCTGCTTGCCGGCTTCCACTGCGGCGCTCAGGTTCTCCTTCTGCTTAGCGACAGATGTTTTCCCCTGCTCTAACAAATCAGAGGCCGTCCCTTTCAGGGTCTCAGTCTGCTGCTTCAGGTATTCCTTGCTTTCGCTAGCACGTTGAGCAACATACTGTTTGCCCTCTTCCGTCCGCTGCTTCAGGTAATCCGCACTTTCACCTGCCTTGTCGGCGATCAGCTGGCGGGTCTCTTCACCGGACTTCGGCGCCCAGAGAATACCGGCGGCTACTCCGATTCCAAGCCCCAGCAAAAAATAACCAATTCCGCTCTTTTCCTCCATACCAATCTCCTTTTATGTTTAAATTCGAGGCCCAATGCGCCTCACCTGCAGTGTACATCTTGTAGAGCATGGTACAGTAGCAAACGTTTCGTAACATGGGTGTCCGCGCCAGGCCGAAAAAGCTGACCGCCGAACAACTTTGGGAGTTCGCGCTCAGGGCCTTAGGGCAGCGCGCCCATTCCGTCAACGAGCTGCGACAGAAGCTGATGCGGCGTGCGGAAGCCGCTTCCCTGGTTGATCCCACCTTAGCTAAATTAGCTGAATACGGTCTGACAGACGATCGAAAGTTCTCTGACTCGTTAGCATCTGCGCGTCTGGAAAACCAGGGTTTCGGGAGCCAGCGCGTGATTCGCGAATTGCGCGCCAAGCGGGTCGCAGATTCCGTGGCCACTCAGGCCGTCACCAAGACCTACGCAGGCAGCGCCGAGCCGGATTTGATCAAGGCCTATCTCGCGCGCAAGTACCGCCATCAGAACCTCCACGATCTACTGAAGGACCAGAAAAAGCTGGCCAGCGTCTATCGCCGTCTTCGCACCGCCGGATTCAGCAGCTCCGGATCTATCTCGGCACTCAAGAGCTATGCCGGCACGGTCGAAGACTGGGAGGAACAC
>CBAAAA010000436.1:0-4428 GCA_964658695.1 uncultured Solirubrobacteraceae bacterium
CAACGGTCAGATCGAAGGTATGCAGCCGCCGCAAGCGCCGGACGGCCACATACACCGCCAGCCGGAGCGATTCCTCCGCAGTGGCGCCGCTTCCACGCGCCACAATTTCCCCAGACTTGTGGCATCCGATCTCCGTCATATAGCCGTTCCCAAGCGGGTATCGGGCGATCCAAACCGGATAGCCCTCGAGTTCCGCATCTTTCCAGTCGGTGAAATCGGCCCACATAGCATCCGAATCATCATCAGTTCGAGCGACGCGTCTCAGGAGTCTTTTAGCCTCTCTCTCGACTATGGCGCTCTTTTGTCCTGTATGTCAATAGACAATTGGCTGTTTGCTCCTTGACTACCTGGTCGTATCTACCTATACTCGATAGACAAATAGGCTTGTTGTGCTTAGTCTTCGACCCTTGCTCCTTCTTCTCCTCACAACCGCCGCTCTGAAAGCAGGCTCTGAAGAAGGGTCTGCCCCGGACAAACCGGTCATCAAGGTTCAAGGATATGTGCCGTTCGCCGAGGCGCCTATCGGCTATCGGTCGCAGGAGGTGGCGGATCCGATTGCAAAGCTGCAAAAGCGGATTGATCGCCGGGAGATTTTGCTAGAGTACGATGCGCGATTCGGCTACCTGCAATCGGTGCTGCGCGCACTCGACGTCCCGGTAAGCTCTCAGACGCTGGTCTTTTCAAAGACGAGTTTCCAGGCGCCCCAAATCTCTCCGACTGCGCCGCGAGCTCTCTACTTCAACGACGACGTATACGTCGGCCGGGTACAGCAGGGCAAGTTCCTGGAGTTTGTCTCATTTGATCCGAAGCTGGGGGCGATCTTCTACATCCTGGATGAGCAGCGCACGGACAAGCCAGTCTTCGAACGCGCCGAGGTGGACTGCGTGCAATGTCACGTGGCGCCTGCAACGCACGGCGTACCGGGTGTCATGTTGCGCTCCGTACTGACGGCTCCGACCGGCTATCAGGCCGCTTCTAAGCCGTCGTTCATCACCGGACACGAGAGTCCGTTCCCTGAGAGATGGGGCGGTTGGTACGTCACGGCGGCCAACGCTCCCGCCGATCACATGGGCAACAAGATAACGCCCTCCGAAGCACACGCTCGCAACCTGACCACGCTCGCCGGGCTAATCGACCCCAATCGCTATCTCACCGGATCGAGTGACATCGTCGCGCTGATGGTGCTTGCGCATCAGACCCAGATGCATAACGTCATCACAGAGGCGAGTTATCGCACACGTCAGATTCTTTACGCGGAACAACAGGCTGCGGAACAAGCTTCGGAACAAAAGAAGGCAAGCGGCCCCGGCGAGCACTCTGAAACGCTATCAGACGACGCGCAGAAGAAGATCGCCGGTCTCGCCGACCGGGTGGTTCAGTATCTGCTGTTCGCGAACGAACCTCGTCTCAGCGCGCCGGTTGCGGGCAACTCCGCCTACACGCGGGAGTTCAGCGCCAGAGGGCCGCGCGATCCGAAAGGTCGAGCCTTGCGCGACCTTGATTTACAAACCAGGATGTTCAAGTACCCCTGCAGTTACTTGATCTATTCAGAGGATTTCGACGCGATCCCTGAACCGGCGAAGAGCTTAATTTACCATCGCCTCTTCGAAGTTCTCAGCGCTCGCGAGTCCGCCTCCGAGGCGCCCTCGCTTGCAAAGCAGGATCGCCAGGCCATTCTCGAAATTCTCTCGGCCACGAAGCCAGGCCTGCCCGTCGAATGGAAACGATTCGCCGGGAACCCTGTTACCACGCACTTAGAAGCGCCTACCCTGACCGGCAACGGTCAGCCGCGATTGACAGAAAGAAGGAAGTCCGATGCAAATTGATCTTCAATTCAGCTGGCGTAAAATTTTGGGCCCTGCCGCCCTGATGCTGGGCCTCGCAGCCTTCGGAAGAATTGCTGAACCACAAACTCCGGCTCAAAGCGCTCCGGCTCAAAACGTGAACGGGCGCTGGGATGCTTCGCTCACACAAGGCGGGGTCACTATCCCGTTCCGTCTCGAGATTTCAGGCGGAGGCGATCATCTTGCCGGCAAACTATACAACGGCGAGCAGGATTTTGAAACAACGACCAGCGCGTCGTATCAGAATGGCGCGCTGGAACTTAGTTTCCTGCATTACCTGACGACCATAAAAGCCAACATCACGAACGGTGAACTGGACGGGCAACTGGTGGTGACGCGGCGCAGCCCCATACTCATCACGCCGGGTCAATCGGCCGCCGACGCCAAGATATCCGATAGTGTGAGTGCGTTCCATGCGACTCGCTACACGCCGCCGACTGCCGCCGCTCTGGCAAGTGTTCCCAACATTGACGGTGTCTGGGAGTTACCGCATGATTCTCCCAAAGGCGAGAAATCCTGGCGTTTGATTGTTCAGCAAAAGGGCGCTGACATCAGTACCGCGATTCTTCGCGTGGACGGAGACACCGGCGCACTCACCGGAAGATGGCAGGACGGCAAGTTCGTCGCCAGTCACTTCGACGGATCGCGTCCCGGGCTCATAGAAATTACGCCGCAGAGCGACGGCAGCCTGGAAGTTGTGCTTCGTGCGGAGCCGAGAAATGTGACACTCACGGCTTACCGCCCCGAGGCAGCCCGCGCCAAAGGCTTACCGGAGCCGGCCAATTACCTCACCCACACCAGTGTCCGCGACCCGAATGAAGTTTTCCGGTATAACTTCACAGATGTCAACGGGAAAACCGTATCCAACGAAGATCCGAAGTTCAAAGGGAAGGTCGTGCTGGCGATAGTCACCGGCACCTGGTGCCCGAATTGCCATGACGAGGCCAAGTATCTGGTCGAGCTTTATCAGCGCTACCACAATCGCGGACTCGAAATCGTGGCTCTCGACTTCGAAGAATCGGATCAGCAAGCGTCTCTCACGCGGGTGAATGCGTTCATCAAACAATACAAAGTTCCGTACACTTACCTGATCGCCGGAACGCCCGATGAGATGTGGGACAAAGTACCACAAGCCGTCAATCTGAACACCTGGCCCGCCACGTTTTTCCTGGGCCGCGACGGACGGGTGAAAGGCACTTACTCGGGATTCGCCGGGTCTGCGAGCGGCGTTTACAACGTCGAACTCCAGAAGGAGTTTTCTTCCCTCATTGAAAAACTGCTGCAGGAGAAACCTGCCGTACAAGTGACCAGCCTGGAGCCGGGTTCCGCAGCCGCCAGTCGTTGATGCGTTCTCATCTCAAGCCCGTTCGCTTTCACAGGGGCGGGCTCTTTTTTGATTGCCGGCGCACAACGGCGGCCACCTTGCTGATCGCGCTTGCCCCGTTGGCTATACCGGGCTTTGCCGAACAGGGCAGCCATAGTTCGCCCTGGAAGGATCCGTCGTCGGGTCTGACGTGGACTCCCGCGGATAACGGTTCCGGCATAAGCTTGCATCAGGCCATGCGGTATTGCAGCGAACTGAAAAGCAGCGGCTACGCAGACTGGAGACTACCATCGATCGACGAGTTGCAAGGTCTATTCGGCGGTTCAGGGAACGAGTCGGGCCGCCATATCAAAGGTCCAATCCGGATAACTGGATGGGAGTGGAGTTCGACTCCGGGACAGCAGGACGGCGAAGGCTGGGCGTTCGATTTTGGGGATGGCGGCAGAGCCTCGGTTGCCGCCGGAGACTCCGGCTTGAATCGGACCTTGTGCGTTCGAGGCCGGCGTTACGTTACGGGCCGAACTTCGGTTAGCAGTCGCAAGTGTCTGCTTCTCGGACGCCATGCTGGAAGCTTTCGATGTCTGTCTTTGTCCAAGGGCGAAGCACAGCTCGAGGTTGGGTATTGAACACTCTCAATATTGTTCCCTGTCAGGCTGAATTACTTCGAAAGCTGTGCGAAAAGGAAGGCGTACCTGTCGGCATGCTGCTTGCTCCATTGTTCCTGGGAGTTGCCGATGCCGTGGCCGGAGTCTTCGAAGAAGTCAAGCAGGATGGGATTCGCGCTGGAGGTGGCGGCTTGCAGGCGCGCGCCCATTTTGGCGGAGAAGAACGGATCGACGCGCGGATCGTTCATGCCGCCCTGGAAGAGGACCGCCGGATAAGCAGTGCCGTCTTTCACTTTCTGATAAGCGTCATCGCCATCAGCGCTGAAGCCTTCCTCGGTTTTAACGGAGCCGAACTCAGCGATATTGAACACGCCGTTGGCGGTGGTTTCGGAGCGCAGGGTATCAGTCGTGGGGACAGCCATGATGAGGGCTTTGAAGAGATCCGGGCGCTCGGTTAGGGTGTTGCCGATCAGGACACCGCCCGCGCTTCCAGCCTCAGCGCCAAGATGCGCGGGGCTGGTGTAGCGTTGCGCGACCAGATATGCAGCACAGGCAATGAAGTCTTTCCAGGTATTGAGCTTGGTGGCGATCTTGCCTGCCAAGTGCCACTCCTCTCCATATTCGCCGCCTCCTCGTACGCCCGCCATCGCCAGCA
>CBAAAA010000437.1:0-4426 GCA_964658695.1 uncultured Solirubrobacteraceae bacterium
GGACATCGGAGTTCGCAGAGCGCTCGGCGCACCGGGCGTTCCGTATCTGGCGGACACTTGTCGAGTCGCCGACTCCGCTCGCCATCAGTGACTCTAGGACAATTGAAGCTATGAGAGCTGGAACGATGTCGCCGGTCGCACCGACGGCCACACACTCTGATCGTCCAAATCAGAATGCCCTCGCACATTGCAGCAAGCTTGCCCTCGCGCTGGCAGCCCTGGGCGTAGTCTTTGGCGATATTGGCACAAGTCCCCTGTACACGCTCCAGGCATGCCTCGACAGCGTAGGGGGAAAACGTGCCAGCGCCGAGGATATATTCGGGATCCTCTCTCTCATGGTCTGGGCGCTCGTCCTCGTCGTGACCATCAAGTACCTGTTCTTTATTCTTCGTGCCGATCATCATGGAGAGGGCGGTATCTTCGCCCTGCTCGCGCTGGTACCCGAGCGTTTTCGGGCCGACGCTGTCCGCCATGGCCGGGTCACCGGGATAGCGCTGTTAGGGGTAATTGGAGCCGCTCTACTCTATGGGGACGGCGTAATTACACCGGCTATCTCCGTCCTTAGTGCGGTCGAAGGCCTTACGGTCGCGAGCCCCGTCTTCAAACCCTGGGTTGTACCACTCACTTGCCTTATCCTGGTAGCACTTTTCTCCATTCAACGCCGCGGAACGGGTAATGTGGGCCGCCTCTTCGGTCCTGTCATGGTGATTTGGTTCGCCACGTTGGCCATTCTTGGCGTGTGGCACATCTGGGCACGCCCTGAGATTCTGGCAGCAGTCCTTCCAACCCATGCCGTCGGCTTTTTCATGCGTCACGGCGTGCACGGGTTCTTGATCTTGGGTTCAGTGGTCTTGGTGGTGACGGGTGGAGAAGCGCTGTACGCGGACCTTGGCCACTTTGGGCGCGAACCCATCCGTCGGGCTTGGCTGTGGTTGGTTTTTCCTTCTCTTTTGCTGGGGTACCTTGGGCAAGGCGCGCTCGTCCTTTCGCATCCCGAGGCAAGGGACAACCCGTTTTTCGCGCAGGTTCCGGTCGGTCCCATGACCATCGCTTTGGTGGTTCTGTCCAGCGCCGCGACGGTCATCGCTTCTCAAGCCCTCATCTCCGGCGCTTTTTCGTTGACCCGCCAGGCGATTGTGCTTGGCTACTTTCCGAACATGACGGTGCATCATACGTCGGAACAGACCGAAGGACAGATCTATATTCCCGAAATCAACGCGCTGCTTGCGATTGGTTGTTTACTCCTCGTACTAACTTTCCGCGAGTCCGTAAAGCTCGCGGCGGCGTACGGTATTGCCGTGACCGGCACCATGGCGATCACGTCAGTGCTGTTCTTCGTCGTCACCCGATATGTCTGGACTTGGGCAACGTGGAAATCCGTTGCGCTTCTCGTCCTCTTCCTGTCCTTTGACGTTCCGTTCCTGGTGGCGAACGTATTCAAGTTCTTTCAGGGCGGCTACGTGCCTGTGTTGATTGGTGCTTCGCTGATTGCGGCGATGCTGATCTGGAACCGCGGCCGAACCTTCCTTGAGGAACGGTATGCGACTAAATTTCCAACCTTCGAAGTGGTTCGCGGACAGATCGTGCATTGCCTGGCGAATCGTGTCCCAGGCACTGCCGTTTTTATCGCCTCTACCCCTGACCATGTTCCCCCCATCCTGGTCCACTTCGTCGAGCGTTGCCGGTCTCTGCACGAGAACGTTATTCTGCTGACCGTATGCACTGAGCTGGTTCCCAGAGTGCTGTTGGCTGAGAGATATCAAGTCTCAAACTTAGGAGATGGCTTTTGGCGCGTCGTGATGCATTTCGGCTACATGGAAAAACCGCACGTTGTCGATGTTTTGCAACACCTCGTGACGGCCGAACAGCTGCCGATCGATCTTCAAGAGATCACCTATTACGTGGGTCACGAAAGACTGTCGACACCCAGCGCCGGGAAGATGGGTAAAATAGCGGAGAAGATTTTTGCCTACCTCCAGCGAAACGCCGTCGATGTCGAGAGCACCTTTGATTTGCCTCCTCGCCGGGTAGTCGAGATTGGAACACAAGTTGAGCTGTGATGGCGTGTTCTTCCGGTTACTCATCACTCTCCGGATGGCCGGCGGCTCGGACACTATGGGTAACCGTTACGCTTGTAGCGGCTGTTCGGAGACTATGTCGCGGCGTTTCGCCACAGTTCGCCAGCAACGCGCTTCGGGTATGCAAGAGCGGGCGTGTGGGACTTCGCGTGGGTAAGTTATCGCATGCCATATAGGTTGACCCGCCTTCCTCGTTGGGTCCGTGACTTACCTCCCGGCGAAAGTGCGGCTCCAGGAGGACCTTTGACAACCTTTCATTCTGATGACGAGATCGCAACGATTGCCGGTGGTCTTGTTCATCGCACCTTACCAAAACATAGCTGGACCCACGCCGCACACCTCGCCGCAACTCTCTGGTTTGTCTGCCATTACTCCTACGAAGCCGCGCTGTCTCTAATCCGCGACTCTATCCATTTCTATAATGAGGCCACTGGGGGGCTAACACCGAAACGAGCGGCTATCACGAGACGATCACGCAAGCCTCCCTGCGAGCGGCCGTTCACTTCCGAGCTATGCGCCAGGACGCGCCACTTTATGCAATCTGTAATGAACTGCTAGCGTCGCCGTTCGGCAAATTCGATTGGATCCTCCGTTACTGGACAAGAGAAAGACTGTTCACGCCGGAAGCAAGGAGACGCTGGATAAGTCCAGATGTTTTGAAATTGCCGTTCTAACCGGCGGCGATTTGCCAGTTTCCCCCATTGGAGAGCCAAACGAAGCCCCCCGGGACTGTTCGGGAGCGGTTGTCAAAAGCTGCGTCACGCAAATCCTGCCAACTGGACTGCCGCCCGAGAAATTTTGCGGTACTTCCAATAGAAGCTGACGGCGGACACCAGCGTCATCAGCGTTGATTTTATCGCTGTAATTACGCCCAGAGACTTAAGCGGCGAGAGCCGGGTCGCGCAAACGGACGCCTGCTCGACTAGCAATAAGAGTGTACGGAACATCGAAATCGCGTGTCGGCCAGCCGGGGTCTTTCGGAAATCCGGCGGAACGGGCGCCACGAAGAGCACGCCGAACACGGTTCAAAGCCATTTCGCGAAACCATCCAAAAAGCTGCTGTGCTCCGCTTGATAAAAAGGAGGCCGGTTTGAATAAGAGCCTGTTCGTTCTTGCAGCCCTGCGCGTCCTCGTTGGGGGGAAACCGAAGTCCGTGCTGACTCGTTCACTTTTGTAAGTCTGGAAAAAGCCACTTATGGAGCCCCTTACCCCAAATGCTGTGAACGATGGTGGAGTGGCAGCCGGAGCCTTTGTGGACGGCGCTGGTAATTGGAATATTGGCTAGGCAACCTCAACCACCTTCACCGAACTTCCGGGCGCGCAAAATGGATACTGGTGCTCCGCAGTGTACACCGGGTATTATGTGTTCTGCTGCTATTTCGGAACGGGAAACGAGCGTTATCTAAACACTGGGCCTCACTTTTCCCAGGCCATGACCGTATTGACAAAATTGCGTTCAATCCTTTCTTCGTTCTTCGGATCATCTGATTCAACGCCACCGGTGAGAGTCGCCGGGATAGCCGGCGCTTCCGCAGCTGGTCGGGCAGCCGGTTCCGTAGCCGGTAGGTCACCGGGCGCTGCGGATCAATCACTTGTTAAAATCGCAGCGACATAGGGTTTGCAGTTGGCGCAACCGGAGGTAGCATCGATGATGCGGAAAAGCTTCAATATGTACTGTCCTGTGTTGTTGCTCCAGGCCAAAGACCCACTCCGGAACAAATAGGCCGGGCAGTCGGTATACTGGGCGGCGGCCTCTCAGAAGCGTGGGTTATCGAAGCGTTGTTGAAAAGCAAATGAAAAGTAGAGCGCGCCGCGGAACAACTCCGCCAGCTTTCACTCGATGCACTTATCCGGAATTCCCCATTGCGATCTGGTGATCAGAATGCCAAGCTGCAGCGACTTCAATGTATGGTCTTCCGATAATCCGACAACGGGCTTAAGCTGAACACGAGGATGTGCGATATGTTCCGTAAAGTTTACGCCTTTCTTGCCTTGTCCATCGTTCCCTGCCTACCCGCGTTCGCTGCCGATCAACACGGCGCGGCGCCCGTCCCGACCCAGATCGGAGCTGGCAAACGGGTTTTCCTGTCCAATGTCGGTGGCGAATGCCAGAACTTCAACACTCCCGGACTCAGCTTTGGCATCGGGCAGCCGCTCCGGCACGGGCAGGTCAGCGCGGCAGTTCCCACCGCGTACGATGGGCTGTACTGGGCGCTGAAAGACTGGGGCCGGTTCGAACTGGTGCTCACACCCACCGATGCCGATCTCGTCTTTCAGATTCATGTGGTCTGCCCGTCGATCGCAGAAGGCCACCCGGTGCTCGAACTGCAAGTCCTCGACCCGAAAAC
>CBAAAA010000438.1:0-4424 GCA_964658695.1 uncultured Solirubrobacteraceae bacterium
GCATCCGCGGTATAGGACACCAACTCCTCCACCTCGACCTTCTTCTCGCCCCGGAAAGGGGCACGAACGTAAACCGCCGCATCTTCCCGCGGAATGTCCGGGCGTATACCCACCCGAACCCGCGTGAACACATTCGTGTTTAAAGCGGCGATAATCGACTTGACACCGTTGTGTCCAGCCGCCGAACCGTTCTTCTTTATCCGCAGCGCGGTCCAGGGAAGATCCAGTTCGTCGTACACCACAATCAGATCCTGGTTGGTCAGCTTGCGGTAATTCAGCACCGGCGTAATGCCAGCGCCGGAATGATTCATAAAGGTCTGTGGCTTAACCAGGATCACGCTATGATCGACAAGCCGGCCAGACCCGGTAAGCGACCCGCCTTCTCCTTTTCCCAGGTGGATGCCAGATCGCCGGGATAGTTCATCGATGACTCTGAACCCGATGTTATGCGGCGTGTCCTGGTAACGGGTTCCGGGGTTGCCCAAACCCACGATACAGGAGACTCCACCCCCAAAGACGCCACTCTCAGAAACGTCATTCCCAGAGTCACTACCCACCGGCATCGAGCAGAGTATCGGAGAACACTACTTCTTCTTCGGCGGCGGAGCGGCGGCTTCCGTGCCGTCCTCCTTCTTGCCCTTCTTGATCACTTCGGGTTCGCCGGACGGAGCGGCAACTTCAACACCGGTGACGGCGGCGGTGGTTTCCTCTGCACGCATCGAGACCACGTGTGAAATAACCGCATCGGGCAAGCTCAGCAGCTTCACAGAACCTTGCAGCGGAATATCGCCGGCACGAATGCTCTGACCCAGACCCAGCTCCGAAACATTGACGATATATTGTTCCGGAATATCGCTCGGCAGGCACTCGATCTCGATTTCACGGGTAACGATCTCGTGGATGCCGCCCTGCAATTTGACACCCTTGGGATCGCCCTGTGTAATCACCGGGACCTTCACAATCAGCCGTTGATTCAGATCAATCCGCTTCAGATCGGCGTGCAGCAGTGAGCCGCGAATCGGGTCAAACTGCCAATCGACAATCATTACCGGGACATTTTCTTTTCCGGCAATGTTCAGATCAAAGATCGTATTGTGGCCGGTGGTGCTGTGGAGAATCTTCGTCAGCTCCTTGGGGCTGACAGCAACGGCTTCCGGGCCAGTCTCGCCACCGTAAACAACGGCGGGCATGGACCCCTTCACACGCAAACGGCGCGCTTGATTCTTGCCGCGAGACTCACGAGCCTCGGCGGCGACTGCGATATCTTTCCTCATCCTTCACCTCGTAGTCAGGACGGCTGCCTGCCAGAACTTACCGAGCTGCCGGCCCCTGACTTGAATTCAAACCTAAACAAATAGCGTGCTGATCGATCCACCTTCATGGATCGACTGGATGCCGCGCGCTAACAGAGCGGCGATCGACCTCACCCTGATTTTCGCGCATGCCGCGCCGTCCTCCGAAAGCGGAATTGAATCCGTCACCACCAGCTCCTGAATGGGAGACTCGGTGATCCGCTCAATGGCCGGTCCAGACAACACCGCGTGGGTCGCGCACGCGCTGACGCTCTTCGCCCCAGCCTCCAACACCGCTTCCGCGCCTTTCACCAGCGTTCCCGCGGTGTCGACTAAATCATCCACAATCAAACAATGCCTGCCGCGCACATCGCCGATGATATTCATCACTTCGGCGACGTTCACCTCGGTCCGGCGCTTATCGATGATCGCCAGAGGCGCATTGAGCCTCTTGGCGAAGTTTCGGGCACGCTCTACACCGCCCGCATCCGGAGATACAATGACTGCGTCGCCTTTCCCGAAGCGGCCCTGGAAATACTCGACCAGAACGGGAGCTGCGAACAGATGATCTACCGGAATGTCGAAAAACCCTTGAATCTGGGCCGCATGCAAGTCCAGAGCTAAAACCCGGTTTGCACCGGCAGCTTCCAGCAGGCTCGCGACCAACTTCGCGGAGATCGGCATACGCGGCTTGTCCTTACGATCCTGCCGCGCGTACCCATAATAGGGTAACACTGCCGTGATCCTCTCCGCACTCGCCCGCTTGAAGGCGTCCAGCATCAGCAGCAGTTCCATCAGGTTTTTGTCAACGGGAGTGCAGGTGGGCTGGACGAGGAAAACGTCAGCGCCGCGCACATTTTCCTGAATCTGGAGATGGGTTTCTCCGTCCGCGAACTTCTTGATCATGGCGATGCCGAGAGGGCAGCCGAGAGCGTTACAGATTTCACGGGTCAGCGCCGGGTTGGCAGTGCCGCTAAATACCTTGAAATCGGTGAATAATGCTCGAACCGTCTTTGGTGCGGACATTCTCTCTAGGAACCCCTCCCTATTTCATTTAGCCGGAGCACTTGCTTTCCCGATCGAACCCAATCCGAGTACACCCAGAGCCCGCCGCCATCTGGCTGCATATTGCTGCCGGGACACGAAACTGACAGCGAAGGCCGACCCGGAATCGAACTGCAGGGCCGCAGCTTTCGCGCTCGCTGAGCTTGGAAATACTCCGAACAGGGCTGACCCGCTTCCGGTCATTCGCGCCATGCCGGCCCCGGCGCGACGAAGCTTTGTCAAAGTTCGATGCAGCTGCGGATAAAGATCGAATACCGCTTCTTCGAAATCGTTTGTGAGCGCCAGTTGATCCAGACTCGATTTGTCCAGATTCCAGATGATCGTTTGAAACTCTCTCAGAATAGGAGACTGGGTCTCCAAAGTCAACGAACGATTCAGGTTCTGGTACGCTTCAGGCGTCGAGACGTGGACTCCGGTACTCACCACCAGGGCGGCGCGCGAGGGCTGGTCCGGAAGAGGATAAATTTCAGACCCACGACCGATTCCGAGGACAGTTCCGCCGTGCAGAAACACCGGGACGTCGCTCCCCAGGGCCTGGGCAAGATTCAACAGATCCGGATAGGCGATGCGTCGCTTGATTAAGGCTGGAAGAGCGAGGAGAACCGCGGCGGCATTGCTCGATCCACCGCCCAGTCCGGCGCCCATCGGGATGACTTTCTCGAGTGCGAGCGATATGCGACCCGTAATCTTCAGGTGATCAAGAATCGCGCGGGCCGCACGGACCACCAGGTTGTCTGGTATGTTGATCGAGCTGTTGAGATCAATTGCCGTACGCCGGGACTTCTGAAAATCCAGATGAAGCGTGTCTTTGAGGCTGATGGTTTGAAAAACGGTCCGCAGTTCGTGGTAGCCGTCGCTGCGTTTGTGGAGGACTCGCAAATCGAGATTCAGCTTGGCAAATGACGGGACGGTGATCGCCACGGCTAGTACTGCAGGAGCGAGAAGACTTGGTGCTCCCCGAGCTTGTCTCGGCCTTTGAGAAAGGCTAGTTCGATGACGAAGCCAAGGCCGGTGACCGCACCGCCGAACTGTTCAACGAGTTGGGCAACTGCCGCGGCCGTCCCGCCGGTTGCGAGCACGTCGTCAATGATGAGGATTCGCTGGCCTGGCTCGATCGCGTCCGCGTGGATCTCCAACTGGTCGGCGCCATATTCAAGCTGATAGCTGATGCTTTTCACCAGGTGCGGAAGCTTCTTCGGCTTGCGTACAGGCACAAAGCCGGCCCCCAGTTCGAGCGCGACCGCTGGAGCAAAGAAATAGCCGCGGGCTTCGATGCCGATCACGACATCGACAGGAGTCTGGCGGTAGTTGTCGCAGAGCCGGTCGACGGTTTCCCGGAATCCCCGCTTGTCCTTGAGCAGGGTGGTGATGTCGTAAAACTGAATTCCAGGCTTCGGAAAGTCAGGGACTTCCCGTATTAATTGCTTCAGGTCGGTCATGAGTTGGAGGGGCGTGCAAGCCTGCCGGATCGAGCGCCGCTGTGATTTTAACAGCCCATACTGGACGCCATTCTTCAGCAATCGGCCAATAGTAAGAGATAGCGAATTAATTCGGCGGTACCTGGGGCTGAGATGGGCAGATATGATACGCTTAGTCTTACTAAAAATGCCTGCAACTGGCGGTCTTGTTCTGGATGCGGCGATCGAAATGAGGCGGGCCCTGGCGCGGCTTTCACGGCGATTGCGGAACGAGGCCCGGGAGGAAGGCTTGAGCGCGGCAAAGCACACCATTCTCGGCCATCTTTACCGGGACGGTCCAACGACACCGGGAGCCTTGGCCGCTGCCGAAGGAGTCCTGCCGCAATCGCTGACGCGCGTCCTCTCCGATCTGGAAGAATCCGGCTGGGCGCTACGGCAGCAGGACGAAGCGGACCGACGTCAATTCAACCTCGAGATCACGCAGTCCGGGCGCGACGTTCTGGAACGTGATGCCCGTAGAAGGGCGTTTTGGCTGGCTTCTGCCATGCGCTCTTGCCTGTCCCCAACCGAACAGGAGCTTTTGCGCCTGGCTGCGCAATTGATGAACCGGCTGGCTGATTGTTCGGCTTATGATTGTTCGGCTGCTGAT
>CBAAAA010000439.1:0-4416 GCA_964658695.1 uncultured Solirubrobacteraceae bacterium
TGTCGAAGAGCCGTCCGGATCTAATTTACCTGCTGCTGGCCGCGGTGCAGATAGGGGCCGTTGCGGCCTCTGGATCAAGGGCCGGCGCGGCACTGGTTTTGATTGAACTTGTGAGCTCGCTGGTTCTGTTCTCGATGAAGAATCGCAACCGCACGTTTCTGTATGCCGGGATCGCTACTATCGTCTTAAGCGTTGTGTTTGTTTACGCCGCAGGGGTGAGCGAGGTCATGCAAAAGCTGCATCAACGGGACCAGTTGGCCATGCGGCGCGATATCGACGCTTCCTCTCTCGCCATGATTACCGGGCGGCCTTTCACGGGTTGGGGGATCAATAGTTACGTTCCCGCCTACCCTCGTTTTGCCCGATACGATGCGGGACTGATCGTGAATCGGGCGCATAACGACTGGCTGCAGTGGACGGCGGAAGGCGGAGTTCTGTTTGTCATCCCGATGCTGGTCATTTTTCTTTGGAGCATCCGGCCGGCTTTGCGGACTGCGTGGGGAATTGGAGTGATCGCAGTTTGCGTGCACGCCATTGTTGACTATCCATTCGCTCGCTTGGGGGTTTGCGGATGGTATTTCGCACTGCTGGGGATGCTGGCAGTCTGGCAACCCGATCGGGGAAGGCGGCGGAGATCTGCTTCACCCGACCAGTAAGATTTAAGCAAGTCAGCATGGCGGCAACGGAATGAAGATTGTGTGGGCGATGGTTGCCATCGGGGCGGCTCTCGCAACAGAATTTGCGAGCTGCGATCCAGGATTGGCGCAGGCGGCCGCCGGGCAGACGAACGTTCAGCACCTGAATCAATCAGAGTTCGACACGCCGAGGGTCATTTCCGGCGGCAGCCCAGTGAAAGCAGTGGGTGACTCGGGCACAATCCGGATTGGGACTTGGAATATTGACCGCGGCGGCGATCTGGGCACGGTGGAGACGGAGTTGGAACGGCACCCGGTAGATTTATTGTTGCTGCAGGAAGTGGACTGGAACACCGCGCGAAGTGGAAAGCGGGATGAGGCTGCTGATCTTGCCCGGCGCTTGCATTTCACTGGCTCTTACGCGATCGAGTTCGAGGAACTTAGCCAGGAGCGGGACCAGCAGCAGGCGTTCATCGGGCAGGCAACTCTGACGCGGCTGCCTGTGCGGAATTCCAGGGTGCTTCGATTTTCACACCAGTCTGGATTCTGGCAGCCGCGGGACTGGCTGCCATCGTCCATTCCTCTGATGCAGCGCAGGCTGGGAAGTCGCGTAGCGCTTATTTCGGAATTGGAGTTCGCCGGTCATCTCCTGGTGGTATACAACGCTCACCTGGAAAGCCGAAGTTATGGGCGGATACAGGCGCAACAGTTGGATGAAATTTTGACTGACCTGGAAAGGTATCCTGCCGGGACGGCGGTGATTCTGGGCGGTGATCTGAATACAAAGTACTTCCCGTCCATCTTTTTGAAAAAGCTGGAAAGGGCCGGGTTCCTGAGCGCCACAGGAAACCAGATTGAACGGACTCACACCATTGCAATGGCGCTCGACTGGATCTTTGCTAAGGGGGCGGTCATAGTGTCGGACGGGGAAGTCCGGCGCGATATGAAAGGTTCGGATCACTATCCTCTGTTTGCGGAGCTGAAGGCGAAATAACATGAGGAAATGCTTTGGAAAACTTGCGTACTGCACGAGGAAATCGGGTTTTAGAGGCTGCTTTATCAACCCTTAGCCGGAAGGAAGTCCAAGGCATGGGGCAAGACTCTCGTTTGACACCTTCGTCCGGCGCCTTGTACAATTGGCTTTGGGTTCAGTGGATAGGTTGGCGTGCGTCTGCGCGTCTGTTTCGTAATCCCTGCTGGGAGTAGTTTCCGCCCGCTTCCCACATCTTGTCTCTGAGGATTTGCAATGCCAAAACGTACGTTTCAGCCGAATAACCGTCATCGGGCCAAGACCCACGGGTTCCGTGTTCGCATGAAGACCGCGGACGGTCGAGCTGTGCTGGCGCGGCGGCGCGCCAAAGGGCGTCATAAATTGACGGTCAGTGACGAACGAGCAGTTCGCGAGTCGAAGTAGTCTCTTCCAACTGCCAGTCCGCTGTCACTCCCAAGACCAAGGCGGGTCATACGGTCCTCAGACTTCCGCAATATCTATCAGACGGGCGTCCGCATGACTAGCCGGTATTTCGCCGCTTTCTGCCTCAAACATGATGGAGCGATCGAACCCTCCAGGTTTGGGTTTACCGTCCCGCGTGCGCTCGGCAAAGCCGTGAAGCGCAATCGTTTGAAACGACGAATGCGCGAGGCGGTTCGCAGCCAGATGGACACTATCCCTCAGAGCTGGTCTTTTGTCTTTAACCCTCGACGGGGCGCCCTGGACGCACCCTATGAAGAGCTATGCCGGGAAGTCGGCAGGATTTTTGCCCGATGCAGAGAGCATTAATTCTGCTCTTGAGGGGCTACAAGTTCGCGATTTCACCGCTGCTGCCGTCTTCCTGCCGCTTCCGCCCAACCTGCTCTGAATACATGATGGACGCTATTGCCAAGCATGGCTCGCTGCCAGGAATCTGGCTCGGTCTGAAAAGGCTAGGGCGCTGCCATCCGTTCCATGAAGGCGGATATGATCCCGTCCGGTAAATGATCTGAGAGATTTATATGCCTAACATTTCAGGCGGCACGACACCACAGCCGCCATCGCTGGAGAAGCGCCTTCCAATTGCCCTCGGACTGATGATGCTGGTCCTGCTAGCATCTCAATACTTCTTTAAGCCTGCCCCGGGCGCTAAGCCGGTTAAGCCGGTGAATGATAATGTCGCGGGTCAAGTGACGACCAGGCCGGCTTCGACCGCCACCACGCAGGAAGCAGCTTCGGCCGCTCCGTCTGCCGGTCAGGTTGCGGCGCAAAACGAACAAACGGCTGAGATTGATACATCGGTGTATCACATCGTCTTTACCAACCGCGGGGGAACCATCAAGAGCTGGGTATTAAAGGATTACAAAGACACTGCCGGAAAGCCGCTGGAACTGATCAACGAACAGGCGTTTGGTCAACATGACAGCGAAGGCAATATTCCCCGGCCCTTTGCGGTGCAGGCGAAAGATCGCAAGCTGAACTTTGACCCGAACAACGCGCTTTACCGGCAGACCTTGTCGCCGGACGGCATGGGCATTAATTACGAATTTTCGGATGGAAAGACAACGGTTCGGAAGTCTTTCCAGTTCAGCAGGGCCAGCTATTTGTCTGAGGTTCGTTCCACTCTTACTGAGGGCACGTCGCTGGTTCCTCATTTCCTGGTGTGGCGGGGTGGCTTTGGAGATCCGAAGGCGTTTCGGGCCGCCAGCACGGAGAATACAATCCGCTATGACGCCACCGCGGGCAAGCTCATTACCAAGACCGTCAAGGACGCGAAGAATGGGCCCGTCACCGATTCCGGTAACTATACGTTTGCCGGCCAGCAGGATAATTTCTTCGCCGGGGTTGCGCTGCCGCGAGAAGGCGCAGCGCTGGAAGTCCGAACCTTTAGCGATGACGTCAAAGTTGCCGGAGAAGAAAAACCGGTGCAGTACGTGGGCACCGGAATTTCAACCGGAGAGCAGAACGACTTTTCACTTTTCGTCGGCCCCAAAGATATCGACATCTTAAAGGCCGTCAATCCGAAACTTACCCAAATCATTGACTGGGGCTTCTTCGGCATTCTCGCCAAGCCGATCTTCACGTGGCTGAACTGGACGAAAGAACACTGGACCAATAACTACGGCTGGGCCATTGTAGTGGTCACATTAATCATCAACCTGGCGCTGTTCCCGTTGCGGCTTACCAGCCTGAAGTCAGCGCGCAAAATGCAGCGCTTACAGCCGCAGATCAAAGCCATCAACGATCGCTACAAGAACATCAAGATCAACGATCCAAAGAAGGCGGATCAGAACCAGGAGGTAATGGCGCTCTACAAACGGGAAGGCGTCAATCCCGTTGGCGGATGCCTGCCGATGCTGATACAGATGCCGTTCCTGTATGCCTTCTATCGCGTCTTGAGCATCGCCATCGAACTGCGGCACGCTCCATGGCTGTGGGTCACGGATTTGTCAGGTCCCGAAACTCTACCGATCCACTTACTGCCGATCATTCTGGTGATCACGCAGTTTCTGACTCAGAAGATGACTCCGGCGGCGGGCGTGGATCCGAATCAGCAGAAGATGATGTTGTTCATGCCGGTGATGTTCGGCTTCATGTTCTACTCTCTCTCTTCAGGACTTGTACTATATTATTTGACCAGTAACCTTGTCGGCGTGTCACAGCAACTGATTATCAACCGATTCATGCCATCTGCTGCTCCCGCTCCAGCCGTTGTGGCTCCCGCGAAAGCGCCTGTGAAGAAGACGAAGAAGTAAGTGCATGAAGTATACGGTCGACTCATTAACACCAAAGCTGAATGAGTTCCTGGCT
>CBAAAA010000440.1:0-4407 GCA_964658695.1 uncultured Solirubrobacteraceae bacterium
AGTTATGCCAGCCAGGATCACCCAGGCCCCAACTGACGCCGGAACCCGTGGTTACGTTTGGAATGGAATTGGTGATGTTGGTCGCCGGATAGAGCTGGGGGAAAGTTGCGCCGATAGCATCGATGCTGACCGGGTTGTTGCCGACTATGGAGAGAGACTGCGACTGGTGATTGTAGGAGAGGATGGTCTCGGCAGCCAGCGTAGGCGTGAGTGTATTCACGAGATTCCAGGACCAGGAACTACCGGGTTTGGGGCGAACCTGGGGCTGGATCGGGAAAGGTTCGGAGGCCCAGACGCCGGTCTGGAACTGTTCCTTTTGATAGTCGTTGACCCAGCGGAAGAAGGTGCTGAACTTTTCGTTGACCTGATAGTCGACGCGCGCGAGGTCCTGATCCTTCTTGAGGATGTCGGGGTTGTTGAAGAAGTAACGCGAGTAGCCTGCGCTGGGGGCGGGGGCGAGACTGGCGTAGCCGGGAATGAGTTTGGTGTAGACGTTGAGCAACGAAGCGCTTTGCTGGTTCCACTGAGACTGCGGAACGATGTTCCCGGGATAGGGAGTGCCGCCGGTGATGTTACCGCTGCTGTCACGGGTGATGGTGCCGGGTTCAAAAACGGTGCCGACCGGTTGGGGGGCGTAGGGCAGTTTGCTGCCGGGGACAATCAATGCGCTGAAGTTACCGCTGAGGATTTGCGCATTCGGGACGTCATCGTAAGCGCTTCCCGGCAACGTGCGGCGGGTCATTTCCCGGTTGTAGAAGAAGAATAATTTCTTGTTCTGAGGAGTGGAAATCTTGGGGATATACAGCCAGCCGCCCAGGTTGCCTCCGAACTGGTCGTAGCGCAAGGTGGGGTGAAGCGTGTTACAGAGAACGCATTTGGCATCGAAGAAATCGTTGCGGAGGTACTCATAGGCATCGCCGTGAAACTGTGCCGTGCCGGCTTTGGTCTGAACCGCGATGGCTACTCCTTCGGCACGCCCGTATTCGGCGTTGAAGGCGCTCTGAAGAACCCGGAATTCGCCGAGCGAATCGATGCTGGGCTGGGTGTACTGAGACTGATTGTCGCCGACATCGACGTTGGGTGAGCCATCCAGGTAGAAGTTATTTTCGGAGCCTCGGCCACCCAGGCCGTGGAACTGCGACACGTCGTTGAAGTTGACGTTGAAGTCACTCTGTGCCGAACTGGACATGCCGGGGACGGTGCTCATCAGCGAGATCCAGTTACGGCCGTTCATGGGCAACTGCGAAATCTGCTCCTGATTGACCAGATAGGCCTTATCCATACTGTCGGTGTCAACTGGTGGAGCGACCTCATTGACCGCCACTGTTTGATTGACTTCGCCGACAGTCAGGTTGATGTTGCCCAGATCCGTCTTGCGATTGACATCGACATCGAAGCTGATGGTAGTCTTCTTGAATCCGGTTCGTTCGATACTCACCTGGTAACGGCCGGGCTCAATGCTCAGTTCGCTAAAGCCGCCATTTGCATCGGTAGTGGTTGATTTAACAACCTGGTTCTTGTTCAAGTCGGTAATGGTGACGGTGGCTCCTGGAATTGCGCCGCCGCTGGGATCGAGCACTGTGCCGATGACAGGCTGGGACTGCGCCATTAGAAACTGTTGAGTGCAAAGAAGAAGCACAAAAAACCCCAGCAGAATACCCGGGATTCGCGTCAAGTTTGGGACTAAATACCTCATATGGTCTCCTTGGACCTAGATTTGGGATAGGTTCTTGTCAGGCGGTCAAAGCCGCTCCCCGAAAAGACTTCTAATATCTTTACGTAATGTAATACACGAGAATGTTGAAAAAGTCCAGCAGAAAAGCTTGGGACGCCAGGCCAGTAATAGCCCCAGTACTAGCAAACGCGTAGCCTGTGCGGCGAACGCCGAAATTCGGACGAAGTGTCGATGGAACGCGAAACGATTCGATTTACTTTTGAGGTAATCAGGAATGAAGTATCTGCGGTTGATCCGCCCCGAAAGGTGTGGATTTGAGGCTTGGGGGGCGATGAGCTATGGGCGCGTTTGAAAGTTATCCCCGTATTAGTCCGTTTCTCTGGTTTGACTCAAAGGCCGAAGAGGCGGTGGAGTACTATTTGGGGATTTTCAAGAACTCGCGGCGGCTCGGCACAGTGGCATCCAGTGTGGAAGCGCCGGCGCCGAAAGGCGAGGTTCTCACCATCGCGTTTGAACTCGATGGTCAGAAATTTACCGCCTTGAATGGGGGGCCGATGTTTCGATTTACGGAAGCGATCTCGTTTGTAGTCCGGTGCGATACGCAGGAAGAAGTAGATGAGTATTGGTCGAAACTTTCAGAGGGAGGGAGCGAGGGTCAGTGCTGCTGGCTGAAGGATAAATTCGGCCTTTCCTGGCAGATTGTGCCGGCAAGGCTTCCGGAGTTAATCAAGCGGCCGAAAGCGTTGCAGGCGATGCTGCGGATGCGGAAGCCGGATCTGGCGACGTTGGAGAAAGCTGCCAAGGAGGAGTAATATTCGGAGAAGCAGGCGACCGATGGGGGGAGGCGAGCAGGGCGCTTCGTATTCCTGGCGGTCCCTCCGGAGAATCGTGGCCATAACGCGCGTCAGGAACGATCGCCGTCGCGTTTTCGCAGGCGCTTCACCATTCTGAGTTCGTTCTTTACCCCGGGCATCATTTCGTAATGCACTTCGTCCATGAACGACTTGATGAGCCGCATCCCGAGGCCGCCTGGGCGTCTGGCCGAGACCAGTTCTTCGAGCTTCAATTGTTCGACCGCGGCGGGATCGAAGCCTTTGCCGGTGTCGATGACTTTTATCTCGAGAGAGCTGTCGTCAACGATGGCGCGGATGGAAACTTCTTTGGTGGAATCCGAGTTGTAGGCGTGCTCCATGACGTTGGCGCAGGCTTCATCGACGGCCATTTGAAGCCTCGTCAATTCCATCTCGCCGAGGCCGGTTTGTGCCCCGATGCTCTTCACGAAATCGCGAATCATGGAGAGGTTTTCGGTGGAAGAAGGGACATGCAGGGCGAAGGTCCGCTCGATATGAGCCATGGCTATGTCTCCTTCACTGGCGCTTCCTGATAGCGCTGGATGGCGGCCGGTAGATCAGGCACGATGTCGAAGAGCGCGGAGAAGCCAAGGATATCGAAGACTTGAAAAACCTTGGGGGCAAGGCCGCAGATTTTGATATCGCCGCCAGCCTCGCGAATCTCTTCGATGAAGCTCATGAAGACGCCGAGGCCGGCGCTCGAGATATAGCTCAGGCGGGAACACTCAACGACGATCCGGAGATGGCCGGCTTCGAATTCTGTTTGTACAGCCTTCTCGAACTCAGGCGCTGTGTGGGCGTCGAGGTATCCTTCCAGAGCCAGAATAGAGAGCCCTGCTTCCGTTGATTTATGAATTGAAAACGGGTTAGCCACGCACCAGCCATCCTCTCATCTCTGCTCCGCGGGAATCAATGGAGAGCTGCCGACGCGCAGCACCACAAGCGTCATGTCGTCCTGGGGGTGAACGCCGTTAAGGAAGCTGTGCACATTGTCGAGGATAGAATCCCGGGCGGCAGCGGCATCGAGATGATCCACGTTCGCGACGGCGTCCATGAGGCGCTGTTCGCCAAACTGTTCGAGTTCGATGTTCATCGCTTCCGTGATGCCATCAGAATAGAACACGACAGCATCTCCATCGGTAAGAGGCATCTCGGTGACCTTGAGTTGGGCGCCGAAAACCCTGCCGGCGGTGATGCCGAGCCCCAGGCCGCCCGGCGCGACGAGCGTGGTTTCATCGCGTGAGGCCTGCCGCCAAACCATCGGGTTGTGGCCAGCGCGCACACACTCGAGAATGCGCTTTTCGGCATCGAGAAAACCGAGCGCCATGGTGACGAAGACTTTCTTGCGGGTGACGCCGTGAAGGTGGCGATTCACTTCCCCGACGACGCTGGAAAGCTGTGCGTTGTTTCTGGTGACCGAGGCCAGGAGTCCCTTGGTAAGGGTCATGTAGAGAGCAGCCGGCACCCCTTTGCCGCTAACATCAGCAACGCCGATGCCAACGCGGCCATCGGGTAGCTTGAGGAAGTCGTAGAGATCGCCGCCGACCTCGAGCGACGGTGTGCAGGAGGCGGCGAGCGAGTAGCCCGGGATGGTGGGCGGGATGCGCGGAAGCATGTCCTGCTGGGCACGGCGGGCGACCGAGAATTCGGCTTTCAACTTTTCGCGTTCCGCTCGGAAATCCGCGATGGCGGGAGTGGTGGCGAGCGGGTCGCCTTCGGTGGTTGTCTGCCCGTGGCTGGCCAGCCACCAGCCTGCTGTCAAAATGGTGCAAAGCAGCAATGACAGAGCCCAGATGGAACCACCTTTCACCAGCAGCATTGCGAGGCTGAGCACGAAGATGCTGGCGAATTGAAGAGTTAGCACTGCGAGCAGGTCGAAGT
>CBAAAA010000441.1:0-4406 GCA_964658695.1 uncultured Solirubrobacteraceae bacterium
CCTCCACCTCGTGCTTCGCATGTTTCGCATGGTGCAACTCTTCCCTAACTTCGAAGATTGAGATGGACGGCAACAACCGGACGAACAGGAAGATCAGCAACATGAAAAATCCCAACGTGCCGGCGTAGGTCATCCAGTCCCATTTTGTGGGTACATAAATGCCCCAGGAGGAGGGAAGGAAGTCGCGGTGAAGACTCGTCACCACGATGACGAACCGTTCCAGCCACATGCCGATGTTCACGACTATGGAGATGAGCCAGACGAGGATGATGTTGTGTCGGACCCGCTTTGACCAGAGCGCTTGCGGAATCACGATGTTACAGGCGATCAGCATCGCATAACTCCAGCCGTAGGGACCAGTGACACGGTTCCAATACATGAAACTCTCGTATTTGTCCCCGGCATACCAGGAAAAGAACGCTTCCATTCCGTAGCCGTAAGCAACGATCAACCCGACACCAAGCATTAGCTTACAGGCGGATTCGATGTGCCGCAGAGTGATCAGATCGCGCATGTTATACCAGGCGCGCAATGGAATGATCAGCGTGAGAACCATCGCAAAGCCCGAGTAAACCGCACCAGCGACGAAGTAAGGCGGAAAGATCGTGGTGTGCCAACCAGGCAACTGAGCGACCGCGAAGTCGAACGACACGATCGTATGCACCGATAACACGAGCGGCGTGGCTAAACCTGCAAGCAATAGGTAAGCCTTTTGGTAACGATGCCAGTGAATCGCGGAATTTCGCCAGCCCAATGCCAGCGCTCCGTACATTTTCTGCTGCCATAGATGCGGCGCATTGTCCCGCATGGTCGCCATGTCAGGAATCAGACCGACGTACCAGAACACGACCGAGGTGGTGGCGTAAGTTGATACGGCGAACACGTCCCACTCGAGCGGACTGCGTGGCTGCGGCCACAGCCACATCGAATTCGGATAGGGAAGCAGCCAGTAAAAGAGCCAGGGGCGGCCAAGATGCAGGATTGGAAACATGCCCGCGCAGGCCACAGCGAACAGAGTCATGGCCTCTGAAAAGCGGTTGATCGACGTTCGCCAATCCTGCTTCAACAAAAACAAAATCGCTGAGATTAACGTCCCGGCGTGCCCGATACCGATCCACCAGACGAAGTTGATAATCGCGAAGCCCCAAGCGACTGGGATGTTAATGCCCCAGACGCCCACGCCACGCAGGAACAGATAACAAACCGCCAGCGCGAGTACATTGACGAAGCAGAAAGAGATAAACGCCCCAACCAGCCATTTCTTAGGCGACTTCTTCCAGGGCAGATAGACGACGCTTGAGATGCGCTCGGTTGCAGACCCGTAATCCAGGCCGTTCGCCAGGATCTTATCGGGCCCCGGATCGGGGATTTGCTGTGGGCTAAATTTGTCGATTGCCACTCTGACCTCTCAGCGCCTCATTCGGATTTCGGACGTAGCCAAGGTACGTTGTTCGCGGGCGGGTATTCAAATCGTCCAGAAGATTGTAGTTTCGTTTTGAAGCTTGCAACTGGGCGACCCGGCTATCCTTATCGTTCAGATCTCCAAACGTAATGGCCTGTGTGGGACAGACCTGCTGGCAGGCAGTCAGGATCTCACCATCGTGCACGCGCCGGTTTTCTTTCTCTGTCTTGATCTTGGTTTCCTGAATCCGCTGCACGCAATAGGAGCACTTCTCCATCACGCCGCGGCTACGCACCGTAACATCCGGATTGCGCATCCCATAAAGACTCTCGGTATTCCAGTCTGAGAATAGATAGAAGTTAAACCGTCGAACCTTATAAGGACAATTGTTCGAACAGTACCTGGTCCCGACGCATCGGTTGTAGACCATTTCGTTCAGGCCTTCGTTGCTGTGCACCGTGGCCGCTACCGGACAAACCACTTCGCAAGGCGCCTGTTCGCAGTGCATGCAGGGGACCGGTTGATTGTAGACCTCCGGTTCGTCCATGTTCCCGTGATAGTAGCGATCCACCCGTATCCAGTGCATGTGCCGGCCCCGGGCAACCTGGTCTTTTCCAACCACTGCGATGTTGTTCTCTGACTGACACGCAATGATGCAGGCGCTGCAACCGGTGCAGAGATTAAGATCGATCGCCATGCCCCACTTGTACCCGTTATAGGGCCAAGGCTTGTAAAGATTGACGTCCGGCGAGAGCGGCCGGTACTCTTCCTCCATGGTGGGGAAGTCTGGATGCTGCTGATATTCGCTGAGGTCCGCGGCCCGTACCGGAGCCCGTCCGGCCATGACCTGTGTCTCTTGAACGTTTGCGAAGCGAAACGTCTTACCGGTCTTCTTGATTTCGCCGGCGGCTGAAAACGGCGAGTTCGAACCCTGGATTGAGTACGCGTCGTAGCCGATCCCGTTGCCGACCCGGCCGGAGGCGGTTCGTCCATAGCCGAAGGCGATCGTGATGGAGCCCTCCGGACTGCCGGGAGAGATCCAGACAGGTCCTTCTATGCTCTTCCCACCGACCGCGACCTGCACGATGTCCTTCGACCCGATGCCAAGTTTCACGCCATCTTTTGGACTAAC
Source organism: uncultured Solirubrobacteraceae bacterium (assembly GCA_964658695.1). Classification (GTDB taxonomy): domain Bacteria; phylum Acidobacteriota; class Terriglobia; order Bryobacterales; family Bryobacteraceae; genus Bog-105. The sequence continues at coordinate 2,535 of CBAAAA010000441.1, forward strand.
CAGAACGACGTTGTCCCAGGTGAGTTTGGTCTGCGGCTTCGGCAGTTCCTGGAGCCAGCCATTGTTTGAGTAAAGCCCATCCCAAATCGTGGGATCCGGGCGAAAGACCACCTCTATGGATCCCGTTTGCGCGGCACTCAGAGAAGGCAGCGAAACTGGACCTTTGGCGTTGATCACGCGAGATTTTGGGCCGTTCACCCATCCATTGTGAAGACTGGTCTGCCAGAAGGTATCAAAGTTCCCGCTCTTATCCTGGCTCTGCCAGTAGGTTTTCACGATATCGTGAGAGCTCTGATCAGGCTTGCCGAGCAGGATGGACATGATCTCGTGCGTTGACTTTCCGCCATACAGCGGAACAATCAGCGGCTGCTGAATGGTAGTGGTCCCATCGAACGCCCGGCAGTCCGACCACGTCTCCAAATAATGTGCCTCTGGAACATGCCAATGACTATAGCGAGAGGTCTCGTCGAACATTTGTCCCAGCCGGACCACCAGACGCGCACGGCGTATTGCATCCTTAAAATTCAAAGAAGCAGGCGCGGTATAAACCGGGTTTGGTCCGAGTATGACAAGTGTTTCAACGTGCCCGCCATTGAGGTCGGATACGAGTTCGTCAAGGCTGTGACCACCGTCCGCTTCGACGCCTTCCATGACTTGTACCGTCTGGCCGACGTTGCCGAGCGCAGCATTGATCGCATGCGCAGCCAGGTGAACGCTCTCCGGCTGAAATTCTCCAGCGACCACTATGGAACGCCCCTTGGCGCTTTGTAAGTCGTCCGCGACGGCCTTCAACCAGGACGGAGCAGTGCCGCTGGCGCCTGAAGCCGAAACACCGATGGCCTGTGCCAATTGATAAGCGATAGTTGGAATATCTGCCGACTTCACTGGCAGCCGGTGATCCGCAATGGAGCCGCCCACCGTTGGGGTGCATTCAATCGAGTAATACCGGTTGCGTTTATTGCCGCCCTCAACCGCGCGCCGCGCGGAAAACTGGCGCGACTACGCAAGCGCGCCCGGGCCGTTATTCAGGAAGTCCGCATCCAGGCTGACGACCACATCCGCTTTTGAAAAGTCGTAGGTAATAATCGCGTTTTGTCCGGCGATCTTCTTCGCCGCGCTGGCAATCGCGGGGTTTAAGGATGGCTCATGAACATACCACTTCGAAGCCGGCAACTGCGTCGAAAGTGCAGTTAATTGGGAAATCAGCGTGGGAGAAGTAGTGGCCGTAGTCAGGATCGCCAGTCCTTCTCCCTTGCGAACCGTTAAACCCTGCGCTTCGGAGCTGAATGCCCCGGTAAACTCCGCCCAGGTACTCAGGCGCCCTTCGCGCAACACCGTCTGCGATCTGTCGGGGTCGTACAGATTCAGAATGGAGCCTTGTTCGAAGATGCCGGTCGAGCCGAGGCTGGCGGGGTGATCCGGATTCCCTTCTACTTTGGTGGGTCGATTCAGGTGACTCTCCACCAGTAAACCGCGGCCGTAGCCTTGCTGTGTCATCGCGGTGGCGTAGAACAAGGGCAGCCCGGGAATGACGTTCTCCGGCTGCCGCACATAAGGAACAATCAACTCCTTCGGCTGTTTCGTACACGCTGCCGCTCCGGCCATGGCCAGAGAAGCGCCCATCACCTTGAGTAAGCTGCGACGATCTACCCCTTGCGGAATTTGCCCTTCCAGGCCGGGGAACTCCTGCTCGATGTACTGGGTCAGCTCATCGGTCTCGGCCGCTTCCTCGAGCGTTCTCCAAAATTGTGGCCCATCTCCGCGGGCAAGCTTGTCTCGCAACGCTCCCAGGTCGGTCACTCGCTTGCGCGGCGTTTCAAGAAGAGACTCGATCGGTACAAACGAAGTCTTCTCCCCGGTTGCTTGCGGATG
>CBAAAA010000442.1:0-4357 GCA_964658695.1 uncultured Solirubrobacteraceae bacterium
AGCGGCGCCTTTTGCAGGGCGTCCGTTTCACTTGCCAGAGTCTCTGCGACGCGAGTCACTTCCTGTTCGGCCGGAAGCTCCGCCGGATGCGGGACGATGAAAAACGCACTGTTCCAAACAGCGCCACCGTCGGCCGCCAGGGCACGGCAGCGAATCGTAAGATCGGTAAGCTCTTCCGGAATCCGAACCACAGTGCCTTCACTGTTTGCCAATCGGTAAGTCGTCGAGATCGCCAGCAGACGAACACTAGAGGACAGCACGTTTGGATGGCTCAGGAAAACGGCGGAGACTTTGCGCACTTCTTCCTCCCAAGGATGTGCCTCGATGTTTAATCTTGCCACCGGCAGCAGCATCTGCAACGGCTTGGCAGGAGCAAGGTCAGGAGTCTTGTCCGCATCCGCTACTTCCCGTAATGCGGCGCGCTTGCGCGTGATCTGGTCGGCCGCCGCCTTATACAGTCCATCCGTAGAGAGCCAGAAGCCCGCTCTGAGCGCATCGTAATCATCGTCGATCGTCAGTGCGCCCAGTCGCGCAATCCCCGAGTAGACCGAGTTCGTGTTATCAAACGCGTAGTCGCCGACCCGCACCTGCACTTGAGGGGACCGCACCCGCAACCGGTCCGATCCATTGAGACCGCCCATGCTGCCCGCCACAATCAACTCATCAACGTCCGACGAACTGTAGCTGACGAAATATGGTTTGTCCAGTTCATTGAGTTCCAGAGTCTTGGAGCGAGCGAGCTCATCGAGCATGGCGCGCAGCTGCACATCTTTCTGTATATCGGCGGCAGTATCAAAACCGGAACAGATCCAGGCAGACGAGCAGAGAAGGGCGGCCGCGGCGCTTCCGACCGCCACCCAGTTCTTATTCAAAAACCACACGGTTTGCCTTTTCTCCTGGCCGCGGAAGGATGGGTGGCTTTTGTTGCGAGTTCCGCTTCTTCTGCGTTTCGATCTCGGAAACCAGGATCGCAGGGGACACGGCCGACACCGGTACGCTCCCTGATTCAGCGCCACAGTATCCATTGAAAACTTCGACACGCTTCGAGGTCGCCACGATTTTCTGGAAGCTCGCGAGTGGCGTTCCGACAATATCTACCCCGCGGATCAGTTCGTCGGGACGCTGGTCCGGAAACACACGGTACACTACCAGCGGCACAACCGTGAATGCCTGCAGCCCTCTTCGTCCGGTCGTCGTATAGCCGCTGGCGACTTGTTCGAAGTACAAACCATACGGTTTGCCCTGCCGCTTCACTTCGTCGATCAGCTTGGCCCGCAATTCGTCATCGGAGACTTGCTTCGAAGACTGCACAATCAAGTTAGACTGCCGCGAGACCACTTCAAAGCCCGGTTGGCGCCGGCCATGACCGTTAGACGTCGTAAACTGCCCGACCGGCGAACGCGATAACAGGAACGTTTTCAGCACACCGTTCTCCACTACGTTTACCGGGCGTGCTTTCACCCCTTCATCGTCGTATTCGTAATAGCCAATCAGGTCCCTGCCGTCGTATTGACGCCGGGTCGCGTCGAACTGCACGCTTAAGAAATCCGGCAATACCTTCTGGCCCAGCATCTTAGTGAAAGTCTGTCCTTCCTCGACATCCTTCTGTCGATGCCCTTCCACCCGGTGTCCGAATATCTCATGAAAGAAGACAGCCGCTGCTCGCCCCGAGAGAATGGCCGGGCAAACAATCGGCTCGGCGGGCGGAGCCTGGACTAATTGGTCCACCTTTTCCGCAACACGGTCCACTTGCGCTTGAATCGACTTATCGCCGGGAACGTGGGTTGGATCGGAGGCTTCGATCGTCGCAAAATCTCTCACGTCCATGCCGTCTGACGCCAAAGCCTCTGCGCTGATCTCCACTCGGAACAGGTTGCTACCGCGCTTGATGGCCGCTCCTTCCGTGTTCACGAATGTTCTGGTCTCGCGCTGCGCCAGGAAACTGACCCCCGATCCCAGAATCTGCGGATGGGTTTTGAAGGTAGCGGACCAACTACGGACTCGCGCGCTCCAGGCGCCTGTGTCCACGCGGTATGTCTCCGGACTGCCCGAAAAAGTGTTGGCCGGTTCAACCGAGAAGTCAGCGTCTTTATCATTCTGCTGAGCCAGCAGCTGCTCATCCGTTTTGATCTGCAGATAGCGTGTGGAAGCCGCCTTGTAAGTGCGGTTCGTCTCATCCCAAAGCGCTCTGCGAATCTGATCCGGATTGTCGTCGATGCTTAACGTCGTGAAGCTGGTGAAGTGAACCGGTTGCCCTTTATAAGGATGGTAGTTGTCGAACTGTGGTGATCCCACCCGTATGGTGGTGTCCACTCCGCGCGATCGATTCCGGTTGCTATGAACCAGGGCTCCCATGCTGGCCGAGGCCGACTCGGTTTCCTCCTCCGTCACCTCGTATGCAATGTAATAAGGAGCTGGATCCGCCTTCGTCTTCAGGACGCTAAATTCCCGGTCCAGTTCGCCTTTCAGGATCTGGACGAGCGACGCGTCCGATGCCTCTGAAGCGGCCCGCGCTTGCGGAACAAAAAATGTGGGAACGAGAACAGCTAAGGACAGAGCCCCCAGCCAGACCGCGGCGTATTTGAGGCGCAACTTCAAGGATAACAGCGGATTCTTGACGCCTACTTAGCTTCAGGCCTTTTCGAGAAGCAAGGAGGCCTGCAACATCGCTCGCGCGTAGCCAATGTCGTACACCATTCCCGTGTACCCGCCGCCGCCCGGATACTGGTTCTTGATCCCCACTTTCCGGTCGTAATCCAAGGCGCGTTCATGCTCAGGATAAATCAGCCGATGATACTTAACCTTAACGAGTTCGCGCATGATCGCCAGCATGTTGTTTTCGCCTTCATCGATAAACACCTCGGTGTAGTCGTCGTATGGCTTGCGAACCTTCACGTTGCGAAAGTGCACGTGATTGATCCGGTCCCGAGATCCGAAGTAGCGGCAAACTTCCACTGGGTCGTGCCCCATCTCGCGTGTGACGCCGCAGTCGAAGGTAATGCCATTGGCCGGACTGTCCACAATGCTGATCAGGTGTTTCCAGCCCTCAACCGTTCCCATAATCTGTCCCGATCCACGACTGATCGCCACCGGCGGGTCGTTGGGATGCAGCGCCAGACGTACATTGCTCCCTTCCGCCACCGGGATGACGGCTTTCAAGAAATAGCTGATGTTTTCCCACATTGAAGGCAAATCATGCGCACCTTCGTTCGCTAGCGGTGGCAGATCTTTCACACGCTCCGCCGCAAAGGCAGTCAGTCCCGCGCCGCCCCTCCCGGCTTCTTCGTAGTAGCCTTCAATCGCACGGTGTGCGTAGAAGTTATATTCGATAACCGGCAGTCCAATCTTCCCGGCCGCCCGAATGGACTGTTTGAATTTCTCAATCTCCTCGTCACGTCCTGCGCGACCATACAGCGTGTTCGGGAAGCCGCCGATCATCATGTTCCCGGGCTTCAATCCGCCGGCACCCAGCTTCTCAGAGATCTCGCGCAGGCGTTCTTCCGTCCATGGCATCGGCGGGCCGCCCATCAGGACATGGTCAACACCGATCTGCTTCACGCGCCGCATGGCCTCATCGCTCAGATCGTTCGCTTGCACTGGCGCAGCGATCTTAGGAGTCGCACCGCTCTCGCGGGGCATGCCATCGCCGGGAACGTAAGAACCAGATTCGCCTCCCTGTGCGACTGCCGGAAGTGCCGCCGCAGCCGCCAATCCACCCTTCAGTAGGTCACGCCTTAGTAAGTCATGCCGCGATGTATTCGTGCTCAAACAAAAACCTCCGCAAAAGAAGGTCCCAGTTATATCAGAAGCGCAACGGGCGTGGATACACGCCGCCACTCAGCGGAGTAACTCGCTGATTCATTGGGCGGCGCGCTGAATCCCACCACCGTTTTACGCCAATTCCTCAGAAGTGAACGCGGCACGCGACTTCATTTACCTTGCTATCCTAACGGCGAACGCCGCTTCATGCCCCCCCTTCCTTCGACGCTTCCTCGCATTTGTGTGGCCTTAGGTTTTCCGTCAGTCGCTGAACTTGCGAAGGTTGCCGAGCGAGAGCACAAAGACGGAGCCACCTTCTTCGAATTCCGTCTGGACTACCTCGAAAACCCCGCGCGCGGAGTGGAACTGATACGAAAGCTGAGCAAGTCTCATCCGGATCTGCCAATCCTGGCTACCTGTCGCCACAAGAGCAATCATGGCGGGTTTGCCGGCACGATTCAGCAGCAGATGACCATTCTTGAAGATGCCGCTTCGGCCGGCGCCATCGCTGTCGATCTCGAGGTGGAGTCGGCCGAGTGCATCAAGGGGGCTCTCGCGCCGGTGCGCAAAGTGGCTTCACTTATCGTGTCGTATCACA
>CBAAAA010000443.1:0-4353 GCA_964658695.1 uncultured Solirubrobacteraceae bacterium
CTACCAGGCACAAGCCATTACGCTGGTCGACAAGACGCAGGTTCCGTCCGACTGCACTTCGCTGGTGATTGCTGGTCCGAAGAACGATTACACGGCTAACGAGGTCAGTGCGGTCAAAAGTTATGTGGAGAACGGCGGACGGGCGATGATTCTGCTGGATCCGCCGCTTGACTTCCAACGGGAGCATATCTCGGAAAATAAGGCCATGACCGACCTACTGGCTTCGTGGGGCGTGGGTCTTGAAAACGACCTGGTGCTGGAGCAAAATCCGGTGGGCCAGATTGTGGGGGTCGGGCCAGAGATTCCGTTGATCTCGAGTTACGAATCGCACCCGATTGTAAGTGAGCTCAAAAACTCTTATACCGGTCTTCCGGTCACACGGTCGGTCGAAGTAAAAAGCCCCGCGGGAGGGAAGGCGACTGTCGAGAAGTTGTTTTCGACAACGCCGACTGCCATTGCAACGACTAAGTTGAACTCGAATGAGATTAATCCATCGGACCCAAGTAACAAAAAGGGGCCATTCGTTCTGGGAGTAGCGGGCACTTACAACACCGGTAAGCCGTCCGATCCGGGCCGCTTTGTAGTGATTGGCACTTCTGGCTTCCTGGATAACTCGATGCTGCACTTCCAGAGTAATCCCGATCTTGCACTAAACGCTATCAATTGGTTGACATCCGATGAAGATCTGATCTCGATTCGGCCCAAGGAGACGCAGGACCGGCGGCTGAATGTCACGCAGCGGCAGATGAATATCTTCGCCTATACCGACCTGATTGCGATTCCGCTCATCATCATTGTGGCGGGCGCCACGATCTTCATGAAGCGGAGATAGCACGATGAAGCCACGTAGTCTCGTTGTTGCCGCTCTGATTCTCATTGCGTTGAGCGGAGCGGTGTGGTGGGCGAAGAAACATCCCGAGTCAGGAACGGCTGCCACTCCGGCAACTCCGGCCGCAGTGAAGCTTGCCGATATTCCACAGTCTCAAGTGAAGGGCATCGAGATCGCCAAAAAGGGCGCCGCACCACTTGCATTGCAGGCCGCGAACGGCCGCTGGGCGATTACATCCCCGGACCAGTATCCGGCGGATCAGGAAGCGGTGACGACGCTGCTTTCCGCAGTGAGCCCCCTGAACGCCGATACGGTGGTGGACGAGAAGCCCAAGAATGTCGAGCAGTTCGGATTGAACGATCCAACGATCACGGTGACGCTGCATGAGACCAATGGAAAGACCGATCAGTTCTTTATAGGGAGTGATGTTCCGGCAAACTCGCTGGTCTATGCAAGGCTTGGTTCGAAGCCGGCTGTGTATGCCGTTGCGAGCACTTTTAAGACATCAATCGACAAGAGCGAAAACGATCTTCGCGACAAGCGCTTGCTGACATTCGACACAGGTAAGTTGACGGCGGTGGAGCTCGACTCTTCGAAGGGAGAGCTCGCCTTCGGGAAGAATAATCTGGGCGACTGGCAGATCACAAAGCCGCATCCGGAGCGTGCCGATAGCTTCCAGGTGGAAGAGTTGCTGCGCAAACTGGGCGATGCGAAGATGGACCTTTCGGGCTCGGCTGACGACCGGAAGAAGGCAGCAGCCTCATTCGCGACGGGTTCGCCGGTGGGGGCAGCGAAGGTCACCGACACCGCGGGTATGCAAGGCCTCGAGGTTCGCAAAGTCAAGGACGATTATTACGCCCGAAGCACCGTCGTGAAGGGCGTCTACAAGATCTCGGCAGACCTGGGGCAGGCAGTAGCAAAATCGCTCGACGATTTCCGCAACAAGAAGATTTTCGACTTCGGCTTTAGTGATCCGACGAAAATCGGCGTCCAGCAGGATGCGTCCACAAAGCAATTGCTGCGCAGCGGTAGCGACTGGAAGATGGACGGGAAGACAATGGACGCGGGCAGCGTCCAGGCGTTCATTGATAAAGCTCGGGATCTTGCGGCAACTAAATTTTTGCCTGGCGGCTTTACCTCGCCGATCGCCACTATTTCGATCACCTCCAACGACGGGAAACGCTTTGAAAAGGTGGAGTTTGCCAAGAGTGCTGACGGGTATTTCGCTCGCCGGGAAAACGAACCGGTCGTGTACCAGCTCGACGCAAAGCCGGTGAACGATATGCTGGATGCATCGAAGGCGATTAAACCGGCGGCCAAGAAATAAACCAGGGATGTCCGCACTCAACACGGATCTGTACCAGCTCACCATGGGAGCTGGCTATTTCGCGAACGGAAAGGCGGAAGACATCGGCACCTTCGAGGTATTGGTGCGCCGCCTTCCGAAGCATCGCAACTTCCTACTGGCGGCCGGTTTGCAGCAGGCGGTGGAGTATCTTTTCGATCTGCGGTTCCGGAAAGAGGAAGTCGACTACCTCCGGTCGCTTTCCCAGTTCAAGAACACTCCTTCGGAGTACTTTGACTTTCTGGCTAAGCTTCGTTTCACGGGCGATCTCTTTGCGATGCCTGAGGGCACGCCGCTTTTTCCAGGCGAGCCGATGGCGATTGTCCGTGCGCCGCTGATTGAAGCTCAACTGGTGGAAACGTATCTTTTGTCCACCTTTGCGTTTCAGACCTCCATTGCTTCGAAGGCGGCGCGTTGCGTGATCGCGGCAGGGAACCGGGCCATTATTGAGTTCGGAAGCAGGCGAGCGCACACTCCGCAGGCGGGGGTTCTGGCCGGCCGGGCGGCTCACATTGGCGGTTGTCTGGGGACGAGCAACACAGAAGCTGGTATGCGCTTTGGCATTCCTGTTTTTGGGACCGCGGCGCACTCCTGGACAATGGCGTTTCCCAACGAACGGGACGCGTTCGAGCGCCTGCAGGCGCTGCTTGGCGAATCAACTGTCTTTCTGATCGACACCTACGACACGCTGGAAGGAGCGCGGCTGGCGGCGGAAGTGGGCAGACCACTCTGGGGTGTGCGGCTGGACAGCGGAGACCTTGTGGCGCTATCCAAGGGGGTTCGAAAAATCCTGGATGACGCCGGGCTGCATGACGCGAAGATCATGGCGACGAACGATCTGGATGAGTACCGGTTGTCACAGCTGGTTCGCGATGGCGCGCCCATCGATGCGTTCGGAGTGGGTACTCAACTGTCCACATCAGCAGACGCTCCGGCTCTTTCGGCTGTCTACAAGATGGTGGAGATGAAGAGCGGTGACACGGTTCACTACACCGCCAAATTCAGTGGGGAGAAGAGCACTCTGCCAGCCGCTAAACAGGTCTACCGGTATCCGCACTGCGACATGGTGGCTCTCTACAATGAGTGCAACACGGCGTTTAAGGGAGAGCCGCTGCTAGGCCCCGTTATTCTTAAAGGCGAACTGCTGGAGCCGCTTCCCTCAACCATCCGTTCGCAAGGGTATGCGAAAGCGGCCATGGCGGCCCTTCCAGCCGAGCTTCGGAGTCTTGAAGAGAGCGTCCCGTATGACATCACAATCAGTCAGCGTCTGCTAGAGCTTGCCGAAAACGTGCGTAATGAACGTCAACTTGCCATCACATGAAGACGGTCTTTTTTGATGTGGATACGCAGATTGATTTTCTTTTTCCGGCGGGAGCATTGGCGGTACCGGGAGCGGAAGGCATTATCGGCAATCTGGCAGCGCTCACACGCTATGCCGGTTCAAAGCAGCTACAGATTTTGTCGACTGCGGATGCACACAGCGAGGACGACCCGGAGTTTAAGACATGGAAGCCGCACTGTGTGGTGGGGACGGCCGGGCAACTGAAAACGGCGGCGACATCGCTTCCCAAGCCTTCGGTTCTAACAACCGCGGAAGGCGCGTTGGATTGGATTTCGGACGCCGTTGGCGTGCCCGGGCAGATCATTATCGAAAAGCAGCAACTGGACTGTTTCACCAATCCGAATCTGAGGCCTCTGCTGGATCTCCTACAGGCCGATCGCTTCGTGGTGTATGGCGTGGTGAGCGAACTTTGCGTCCAGTTTGCGGCTTTTGGCTTGCTCCAGACGGGAGCTCGAGTGGAACTGGTCACCGACGCGGTAAAGAGTCTTGCAGCGGATGCGGAAGAAGAGATGATGCAGCGATTCGTTGCTCATGCTGGAATTCTAACGACAACGGACAAAATTATTCGCGAGTAAACGTTGCGAGATGCTGTCCGGCGGGCAGAATCGCAGAGCCTGGTGTTTGTGCCCCTGAAGTTTTCCAGAGGGTGACGCCGTCTACTTCGATGCTCGCCACTTTTTCATCGAAGGTTACAAGCGCCCGCGTTCGACTTTGATAGGCAAGATCGACCTCTTTTCTGAGGACTGTGGTCGATTGGATTTCGACAGAGAAACCGGTAATGGTGAACGGCGGTTCCCCTCCTTCGCGGGAGATGACGTGGTGGCCGGCGGGTGCAAT
>CBAAAA010000444.1:0-4335 GCA_964658695.1 uncultured Solirubrobacteraceae bacterium
GGGATTCCCAAAACAAGCGACTCCGTAGACGCGCTTGGCGGCCGCTCAGAACACAATCCGAAAACGCTGGCGCTGGGAGCGTAGGAAAGAGTGAAGTCGTCAATCAGGTAGCGGTCGCCGTCCAGCAGTGCATGGAACGGCAGGTGGTGGAGGGAGCCGTGAGGCGCGATGATCAGATGGCGGCCACTCAACAGGTGGCGAACCGGCTCGACAAGCTGCTCGAAGAGGTTGCGAAGGTGATTTCGTGTGGCCCGAAACCAGAGATCGTAGTGGCCTTTCAGGTAAGCGGGGTCAAGACGGACTTTCGACATCTGAAAGCGAAAGAGCCGCAGTTTCGCGAAAAGACTGACAGTGCCGGTAACCGGCACGATTGAAAGCTGATCGCGTTTCAACAGCGCACAGTGAAGGATTTCACCTGCGGAATAATACTGGAGCAACGTCGAGTCATCGGAAAGGGAGGCTTGGATCTCCTCTAACGAGATAGAGTTTCCACCGAGCAAAGTCGCGGCGGCGCGATCGGTCCGACCCAGGTCCCGAACGCTCTGAGTTAGCTTTAGTTCGCAGCGATTTGCTTCTCCCCGCAGGGATCGAAGCTGACGTCCATGCTCGGGCTGATAGGAAACGCGTTCGATTTGACGGTAAATGCCTTGTAACTCGCGGCGCAAATCCTGCACCTCGGCCACTTCCCCGCGCGCTGCCGGCTTTCCCTTGCCATGTGCCTGAAGCGCGAGCGACTCGGCCAGGCTGCGGGATTTCGCCTCTTCGATGTAGCGGAATGCTTCGCGCGTAGATCCGGGATCGCAGCGCGCCAGACAAAGCCGAACCAGCATCTCATAAAGGCTTAGTTTGTCCTTTAAAAAGGACACCTGGACGTCTTCCCCCCGGAGGCGGCTTCGCAGGCACTCAATTTCCCGCCGCGCAACCTGACAGGCGGTATAAGCCGCTCCCTGGTCTCCGACTTCTTCTTCCAGTTGCGCCAGCAGAAAGCTCGCATGCAGAGAAAGTGATCGGATTCCTACCTGCTGCAGATGGTCCCGCACCTTCAAAACGATTCGCCGTGCGCTCCGCAGTCGGCCCGCCTCCCGGTTGATTTGAGCCTTTAACAAATCGCATAGTGCGGCCTTCCCGGTGAGCGGTGAGCGTGCAAGAATCTTTTCCGCCCGGCTGCAATACCGTTTTGCCGATGTGTTGTATCCTTCCCGGTGACAGACGATGGCCCGATACTGATCGATGATCGCCGCCCAGACCTGGTTTCCATCCTGCTTGAAAAGCCTTCGCGCCTGCCGGAAAATCAGCATGGCTCGCCGGGGTTGGCCGATGTCGACGGCCGCCAACGCCACGTTTACCAGCGCCTTGGCTCGCTCATAGCTCATCCCGAGACGCCTGAAATTCCGCGCCGCGCGGCGTGCGCATAATTCCGCCTCGTGGCTTAGGTTGAGATCCAGGAACAGCTCGGCTTCATCCAGATCGCACAAGGACGCATGATGCAGGTCACTGGTCTGCTTGCAGTATTGGCGGGTAGACTGGTAGAGTTCACTCGCCAGCCGATACTCACCACGCAAATAGTGAAGGCCAGCGATGTTGTAGTCGGTTTCCGCCACGAGTTTCGAGAAACCGTTTTCCTCGCATACACAACGGCCGCGCCGAAAGGTCTCGATTGCCTGCCCGAAGCGGCTGGTCGACATGTAACAGACGCCGATGTTTCCCAGGATTGCGGCTAAGTCCCGGGCATCGCCTACCTTGACCAGCACGTTGTAGGCGCGCTGGTATATCTCAATCGCCTCGTCGTAGCGATCCTGGCGCAGCATGATATTGGCCACGTTGCTGTCAAGCCGGGCCAAGCGCAAACTGTCTCGATGTGCCTCGAAAACCCTCCTTGCCGCAGCGGCCCACTCCAAAGCCTCGTCGTAAAGGCCAAGATAGCTCAATGCTTGAATGCCGCTGCTTTGAGTTCTGGCGGATTGTATGTCAAGGCCGAGCCGGGCGAAAATCTCTAGCGCGGATCGGTAGGATTCGACGGCATGTTCATACTGCGCACCGACGTAATGAAGATGGCCGGTACAGCGCAGACTGAGAGCGCGGCAGTAATCATCGTCCAACCGAGCGGCCAGACTCCGCGCCGCCTGTTCGAGCCGGGCGGCTTCGACAACGTTGCAGAACGCGAGCCGAATCACTTCGGCGTGCAACTCGTCCATAGCGGCGCGATTATGCAACAGCGGCTCGCGCGCAATAAAGTCGCGCCGCTCCTCTTCGTCCGCAATGCTGGCCAAATCGGAGATCAACCGATCGAGCCCCATAGTGTCGACCACCTACCGATTTACTTCTTCAAGGGCGTTACGAAGTTTCTTCAGACATCTGCCGCGAATGAAGCCTATCGAGCCAGTTGCGAGGCCGAGTTCATGCGCAACATCCGCGTACGGCAAAGGCGGATCGGAAAAGAACAATCGCTGAATCATCCTTTGGCAGCGTTCCGGGAGAGTCGAAATCGCTTTTTTCAGTTGTTGCTGCCGGTCAAATTCCTCCTGCAGGACTGGAAACAGCGGCTGAGGATCGGGCACTTCGATCGCGCCTTGTTCCATGTCGCCACTTGGTTCTCGAAGCTGCTTGCGCTTCCATTGGTAGCACTTGTTCAGAGCCACCTTAATGAGCCAGGTGCGCAAAGCATCAACATCTCGCAAATTATGCAGCTCGGAAAACAATTCCGTCCATACTGACTGAAACAGATCGGCCGCATCTTCAGGGCGCATACGATAGCGCACCGGGGCCGAGTAGACCAAATTCTTATACTTGGCGATGATTGCAGCCCAGGCGCGGTCATCTCCGGAGAGACAAGCGGCCACCAGTTCACGATCTGGCCAACGAACGGAAGGAGCGTCTGCGAGCGGAAGCGCCTGATTGTGAGTTCTCATTGCATGACCCCCGGCGGCTTAGCGAGCGCCAGCACATCGGCATTCCAGAGCGTGTGACTCTCGAAGAGAGCGGGCTGAAAATTGAGGATCTTGCTCTTCGACGCAACTAGTACATGCGGACTCACGAGACAGATGATGGGCAATTGTTGTGCGACGATTTCCTGCACCCGGTCGTACAGTTTCTTTCGCTCCCGGTCATCGAGCATGCTCATCTGCTTTCTCATCAGGCCGTCAATCTCCGCCTCCCAGGCGGTAGCGGGTTGCCTTTGTTCCGGCTCCCATACATGCATTGAACCGCTGGAAAGCCAGACATTCAACTCCGAGTTCGGATCGCCATCGCCGCCCCCCAGCGAGAGCACGCAGGCGTCGAACTGGCGCGTATGCGTCACGCGGTCAACCACCGCACGAAACTCGAGAGGAACAATCTGCACGTCGATCCCGATCCGCCCGAGGTCATATTGAATCAATGTTGCTGTTTGTACCCGTTCTTTGTTGTTGGCAGGCGTGATGATCGAAAAATGCACCGGGATACCTTTTCTATCCACGAGCTTACCGTCGTGTCCCCAGGCGAATCCAGCATCACTGAGAATCTTTCTGGCCTCGACTGGTTCGTGCTTAGGGACACGTAGATCCGCGTTCCGCCAGAGTTTGTTCGCAGGCGTCACGTGACCCGCGAGCGGAGTTGCAAGGCCGGCGTACGCAAGACGCGCGATAGCGTCGCGATCAATCGCAGAAGAAATTGCTCGTCGAAAATCGATGTTCCGAAAAAGAGGCACAGCAAAGTTGAACGTCAAAAAGGTGTAATCCAGTCCGGGACCCAGGTCCGCAAGTCTATCCTCACGCGCTTGGCCGGAATGGCGAAGCATATTAAATGAAGTAGTCCCAAGACTGTTGATGACATCGGCTTCGCCTGACATGAAGCGTGCGACCTGTCCATCATCGGAGCCGGCAAAAACGAAATTAAGTGCATTCAGATAGGGCAAGCGCTGTCCTCGCTGATCTTCTTTCCAGTAATAAGGGTTGGATTCTAAGGTAATTTGTTGGCCGGCGTCGTACTTCTTAAAACGAAACGGACCCATTCCCGCGATCTCTTCCGGTTTGGTATTCAACGCCCACTCGCGGTCGAGGCGTCCCTCTTTGTAGGCCCGTGCAAGAAGGTGCTTTGGCAGCATTGGAATCCCGTCCAGAAGCCGTTCGACGCCCGCGTAAGTGCCGGAGAATTGCAGCGCTACTGTATATGGATCGATCGCCCGGACCTGCATCGGCCGCCCGCCTACGATGAGCAGATCTCGTTGCGGAGCGCGCAACGTTTCGTCGAGATAAAGCTGGAAGCTGAAGAGCACATCGTCGCTATCGAATGGGATTCCATCGGAAAACCGCAAGCCATGCCTTAGTTTCAAGACGAGCTGCCGGCCATCCGCCGAGG
>CBAAAA010000445.1:0-4328 GCA_964658695.1 uncultured Solirubrobacteraceae bacterium
TCGCTTGGGTTAACAAGATGTACCGTTATCACCGTCGTAATAATATCAGAGTAAATCTTCTGGAGCGGCTCTCCTGGCGTGCTCCCTCTTACACATTCAGCGTTCATCAATGTTGCCGCGACTTCAGGTGGTGGAGCTACATCATCACGAATGTAGTGGGATGTAGTGGGATGGAGGGAACCGGGCTTCATGCAAGAAAGATCACAAAATCACAAGCTTCACGCACTGGCGATCCTGCTCTTCTTTCCTATCACGGTCTCTGCCGCCACCCTGAAACCGGAGACCAAAGAAGCCTGGAACGAATACCTTGTATCCGCACAGGCGGACATGCAGAGTCGTCTCCAACCTGGTGCTCACTTTCTTTGGCTGGATGATCATCCAGAACTGGCCGAGAAAATCAAAACCGTCGGACCCTACGTTTCCCCAGTGGGCCCGCATATCCCAAAGAAAGTGCCCGCCGGTCTGATTCACGACTGGCTGGGTATTGGCTTCGTACCGCACGTCAAAATCGAGGACATTTTGCGGATTGTTCGCGATTACGATCGATACAAAGATGTGTATCGTCCGGGCGTTATTGACTCCATTGCGCACGGTCACGACGGAACAAGGGACCTCTTCTCCATGCGCCTTATGAACAAATCCGTGGTCGCGAAGACGGCGCTTGATACCGACTGTGAAGCGTCTTATATCCGCGTTGATGACCGGCGTTGGTACGGCTTCTCCAACACAACCCACATTCAAGAAGTGGACAAGTTCGGTACACCGCAGCAGCATACTCTGCCTGAAGATCAGGGAACGGGCCTGATCTGGCGTCTCTCCAGCTTTACTCGCCTTGAAGAGCGCGACGGCGGCGTCTATGCTGAGCTTGAAGCAATCGCACTCAGTCGCGACATCCCCTCCGCGGTTCGCCTGTTCGTCACTCCCATCGTGCGCCGCGTCTCGAGAGAGTCGCTTGCAACCTCCCTTCACCAGACCAGGATCGCTGTCGATAGCGGCATCCCGCGCGGCACTAAGTAGCAGCACGTGAAGTAGCGGCAGTTCACTCGTTCGAAACAATTTGATATAGTCTCCTCTTCGGCCAGTCCCTGGCGACTGACCCGGAGGTGCACGTTGAAAGTCTTCGAGAGTTCCGAAATTCGGAACGTGGCTTTGATTGGACACGGGCATTGCGGCAAGACATCGCTGGCATCCGCTCTCCTATACACTGCGGGCGCCACGGATCGCTATCTCGCCGTAGACGACGGAAACGCGCCAACTGACTTCGACGAAGAAGAGGCCGCCAGGAAACTGAGCATCACTTCCTCACTGACCTCCTTCTCCTGGGGCCAAACCAAGCTCAATTTGATCGACACGCCCGGCTATAACATCTTCCTGAACGATACTCGCTCGACGCTGGTCGCCGCTGATGCCGCTTTTGTGCTTGTGGATGGAGTGGCCGGCGTCGAAGTCTCGACCGAAAAGGTCTGGAATTTCGCCGAAGAGCTGAATCTGCCCTGCGCCATCATAGTTAACAAGCTCGATCGCGAACGATCTTCCTTCGATCGTGCTCTCGAAAGCATTCACAGACGTTTCGGCAGAACAGCGATCCCGATTCAGGTTCCGCTTGGCTCGGAGAAGGGCTTCACCGGAATAATCGATGTCATCCGCATGCGCGCGTACTGTTATAAGTCCGGTGCCACCGGAAAGGCCACGCCCACCGATATTCCCACGCCCTTCGAAGAGCCCACACGCCTTGCCCATGAGGCTTTGGTCGAGATGATCGCCGAAGGCAATGACGAACTGATGGAAGAGTTCTTCGCAACCGGTACACTGCCCGAAGAACACATCGTGAGTGGAATGCAATCCGCGCTGCGTGATCGCCGCATTTTCCCGGTGCTCTGCGCTTCGGGACTTCAGAACGTCGGTTCGGATGCACTGCTCAATTTCATCTCGGAACTTTTCCCCACACCTCTCGAACGACCCGGCATGGCCGCGCTGCAAAATGGCCGGGAGATCACGAGGAAGATCACTGCGGCGGATTCACCCTCTGTTTTTGTCTTCAAGACCGCGGCCGATCCGTTTGCGGGCCGTGTCACTTACTTCAAAGTGATGTCGGGAACGACCAAAGAGGATGCGCATCTAAACAACATGCGTTCAGCAGTCAACGAACGTCTCGCCCACATCGCTACTCCGTTTGGAAAGACCATGCAGCCGGTCAACGAACTCCGGGCGGGCGATATCGGCGTGGTCGCCAAGCTCAAGGACACACTCACCGGCGACACGCTTTGCGAGAAGACGGGCAGCGTTGTCTTCCGCGCACCGAACATTCCCGAGCCCTCCATCGCCTACGCGATCTCAGCGAAGACCCGGAACGACGAGGACCGGTTGAGCGTAGCCCTGCACAAAATGCTGGAAGAGGACACATCGCTGCGCTTCTATCGCGATCCAATGACCAAGGAGTTTCTGCTCGCAGGCAATGGTCAGCAGCATCTCGAGATTGTGGTCAGCCGCCTCAAGCGCCGCTACGGAGTCGATGTGCAGTTGAACGCCCCCAAAATCCCGTACCGTGAAACCGTCCGTGGATCGGCTAGCGTGCAAGGCCGGCACAAGAAACAGACCGGCGGCCATGGCCAGTTTGGCGACTGCTGGATCAAACTGGAGCCGCTGCCCCGTGGCGAAAAATTCTCCTTCGTCAACGACATCTTTGGCGGCGCTATCCCCAAACAATACATTCCCGCTGTCGAAAAGGGCATCATCGAAGCAGCCGATCAGGGCTTCCTCGCCGGTTACCCGGTTACCGACTTCAAAGTGACTGTCTACGATGGCTCCTACCACGATGTAGACTCCTCGGAGATGGCCTTTAAATTGGCGGGCAGAAAGGCCTTCCGCGCCGCGATGCAGCAGGCGAAACCTGCGCTTCTCGAGCCCATCATGAGGGTGGATGTGGAGACGCCGGCGGAATTTGCCGGTGATCTCATGAGCGATTTTAACGGCCGCCGCGGTCGCATCTCCGGCATGGATCTTAAGGGCAACATGCAGAGCATTCGTGCTCAGGTCCCCATGTCTGAGATGCTGAACTACTCCAACGACTTGATCTCAAAAACCCAGGGCCGTGCTTCGTTTCACATGGAGTTCGATCATTACGACTACGTTCCGGGCGCACAGGCAGAGAAGATCATGGCCGCCGCAAAAGCCACGCACGTCGGGACCGAAGACGACGAGTAACTAGCGAAATACCTCGTCGAACAAACGGCGTACCCGCTGCTGTAATTCTGTCAATTCAACGTCCAATGTTTTCGCCGTTGGATGACGGCGTGTCCACAATCCCACCAGATCCGCTGTCATTTTGAGTTCCGTATGCGCTGTGGAGAGCTTCGCCTCGGGTCTTCCGTGCACCAGTCGCAGAGCATGATCCACAGCCCGGAAGTAAGTTGTCGCCTCCAGCAATAGCTCCGCGTCGGCCCGCTCCAGATGTCCCATTTTCTCTACCACGTCGACCCGCTCCGGCGTATTCAGGCTCTTATAGAACATGCCTGCACCTCGCAGCCGCAGGTACATCAGAATGAAGTCGGCATCGTAGTAGCCGCCCTCGGCCGCTTTCAGCGGAGTCGTCGAACCCTGCTCCCGCTGCAGGCGCATTCGCATCTGTCGCAGATCCTGGCGTGAGCGGCCGCTCTGTCCATAACGTCGCCAGTCCACTTGTTGCAGTCGTGTCAGAAAAGCGGTGGATCCCTCGATGTCGCCGGCCACACCGCGCGCTTTCATATAGGCGATGCCCTCCCATGCCTTGGCATGATTGGCAAAGTACTCCACGTAGTTAGATTCCGACTGCACCAGCGTGCCTTCACGCCCGTTAGGTCGAAGCCTGGTGTCGATCGACAGTGCGGGCCCTTTCCCTGTGTAGGTCGTCAGTACTTCGACCATGTGCTCGGCCACTCGCGTCCAGAACTCCCTGCGCGAGGCCTCACTATCGGGAATAATGAACACCAGATCGGCGTCGGAACAGAGATCAAACTCGCGCATCCCCAGTCGACCCAGCGCCACCACCATCATTTCCCGCTGCGGCGTCAATTGCCCGTGTTCCTGCCGGAGCGCTCGCTCCAGAGCGATCCGATAGCCCCGTGCGATTAGAAATTCGGCTAAGCTGGACGTGCGGTCAAGCGTCTGAAACACCGACTCAGGAAGACAAACGCTCGCCGCCTGAATACGGAACATCTCCCGCCGGTAAAAACGCTGCAGCGCGCCGATATCATTCAACGGAGCAGCCATTGCCTCGAACGCAGGCCGGGCGTTAGGCTGTCCTGTCATGCGATAAATGTCCTCAATCCACTCGGGCGCGGCAATCAGTT
>CBAAAA010000446.1:0-4318 GCA_964658695.1 uncultured Solirubrobacteraceae bacterium
CTTCCGCTGGTGAGAAGAGCCGGCAATGGACTTACCGTATCCGTCAAAGGAGCACGCGAGCACAATCTGAAGAATGTCACCGCGCACTTCCCGCTCGCCACATTGACCGTAGTCACGGGCGTGTCGGGGAGCGGAAAGTCGACGCTGGTTCACGACATTCTGTATCGGGCGTTGGCGAAAGAGATCTATGGCTCGAATGCAAATCCCGGTGAGCACGACGCGATTACCGGGCTCGAGAACATAGACAAGATCATCGAGATCGATCAGTCCGCCATCGGGCGAACGCCGCGATCGAATCCGGCTACTTACACCGGAGTCTTCTCGCCCATCCGCGAGTTGTACGCCATGTTGCCCGAGTCGCGCGAGCGCGGTTACAAAGCCGGCCGCTTCAGCTTCAACGTCAAGGGCGGAAGGTGCGAAGCTTGCCAGGGTGACGGCCTCAAGCGTATCGAAATGAATTTTCTCCCCGATGTCTACGTCACTTGCGATGTGTGCCGCGGACGCCGCTACAATCTCGAAACGATGCAGGTGAAGTACAAAGGCAAGAGCATCGCGGACCTGCTGGAATCGACCGTCGATGAAGCGCTTGAAATGCTGACGAACATTCCGCAGGTGCATGCCAAACTGAAGACGTTGGCCGACGTCGGGCTCGGGTATCTGCATCTTGGACAATCCGCGACCACGCTCTCCGGAGGAGAAGCGCAGCGGATCAAACTCGCGAAAGAGCTGAGCAAACGACAGACCGGACGGACCTTTTACCTGCTGGATGAACCAACCACCGGGCTACATTTTGAGGATGTCCGGCATCTCCTTGACGTGCTGCAACGGCTGGTCGATTTAGGCAATACAGTCGTCGTGATCGAACACAATCTGGACGTCATCAAGACTGCGGACTGGCTGATTGATCTTGGTCCGGAGGGAGGCGAAGGCGGCGGCGAAATTATTGCCACCGGAACGCCGGAAGAACTTGTCTCGATGCCTCGCAGCCACACCGCCCAGGCGCTACGAAAGATAATTAAAGCGGATACCGCCGCCTGATCCATGGAATTCTCTCAGTCTGAGCCAGCACTCAATCCAGAACCTCTGGTCCCGAACCCTGACGTGGGTCTGGTTGCGGATCCACTAACCGCCCCTCCAGTACCGGTGCGCGATCCATTCTGGAATTACGTCGACCTGTTGATGGTGCTCGGCATTGGCTTCGCGCTGGTGATTGCTTTCTGTTTTCCGCTCATCCTATTCTTCAAATCCGAAGAAGGCGTCAGCAACCACCTGGTCGCGATCGCGGCGACGTTACAGGCCGCGCTCTACCTGGCAGTCTATCTTTCGATCAAGGCCGTGTTCTTTCTCCGCTACGGGATAAAGAGTGTATTCGCATCACTAGGCTGGCGTCACACTGCGTTCAATCTCCTGCTGGCGGCGTTCGGCGGCGTAGCGCTGGCGTTTGTCGTTTCCGGCATCGCGGCTCTGCTCCATACGCCACAGGTGGACTCGCCTATTGAGCAGTTCACTAAATCACCGGGCGCTATTCTGTTCATCGCAGCTCTCGCCATCACCGCCGCACCGATCTTCGAAGAGCTTTTCTTCCGCGGGCTTCTGCAGCCATTGGTTTCCAGAACCTTCGGGAGCGCCGTAGGCATCCTGCTGACGGCTATGCTGTTCGGTGTCCTGCATCTTTCGGAATACGCCAAGGTCTGGCAGTACGGTGTCGCGATTACGCTGGTCGGCATTGCGCTCGGTTACGTGCGTGCACGCAGCAAGTCCCTGATTCCGTCCACCATCATGCACGGTTGCTTCAACGCCGTATCCGTTGTTGCTCTGGTGCTCTCTAAATACGCGAAACATCCATGACTCCTCCCGCTGTGACCACTCCCGCTGTACTGGCTCAGAAGACGATCGAAACCATCGAGTGGACGCCCGATGGCGTCGTGATGATCGATCAGACCCGTCTTCCCCATGAAGAGGTTTTCGTCACCTGCCGCAATTACATTGAGGTTGCTGACGCGATTCGAACCATGGTGATTCGCGGCGCTCCTGCGATCGGCGTCGCTGCCGCAATGGGAGTCGCACTCGGAGCTCTGCAGTCGGAAAATCTTGAAGCTGATATGCCGGTGATCTCCGAGACTCTGGCGAAGACGCGTCCCACTGCCGTCAATCTTTTCTGGGCGATCGAGCGCATGAACCGGGTCTATGCGGACATCCGGCATCGGAGTCTGGATGA
Source organism: uncultured Solirubrobacteraceae bacterium (assembly GCA_964658695.1). GTDB lineage: Bacteria > Acidobacteriota > Terriglobia > Bryobacterales > Bryobacteraceae > Bog-105. Next base: position 2,219 of record CBAAAA010000446.1, read on the forward strand.
GATTCGGCAGCGTCTGGTGTCTGAAGCCGCGAAAATCCGCGCCGAAGATATCGCGATCAACGAAGCAATCGGCCGCAATGGCGCCGGACTGGTTCCAGATGGCAAAACTGTACTGACGCATTGCAATGCGGGCGCACTGGCCACCGCGGGATTCGGGACTGCACTGGGCGTCATTCGTGCCGCGGTGAATGCCGGCAAACACATCGACGTGTTTGCCGATGAGACCCGCCCGTTCCTGCAGGGTGCGCGGCTCACGGCATGGGAGCTGCAGCGCGATGGTATTCAGACCACTTTGATTACTGATAATATGGCTGGCCACTTCCTGAAAAGCGGAAGGATCGGCTGTGTTGTGGTGGGGGCGGATCGCATCGCCGCTAACGGGGATGTCGCGAACAAAATCGGCACCTACAGCGTGGCGGTGCTGGCCAAAGAGAACAACATACCGTTTTACGTGGCGGCGCCGATCTCCACACTGGACCTGACGCTTCAATCGGGCGACGAAATTCCGATTGAAGAACGCGCCTCCAGGGAGGTCACACACGTCCATGGCATGCACGTGGCGCCCGATGGAATCGATGTCGCGAACCCGGCCTTCGATGTGACGCCAAACCGCTATGTAACGGCCATTATTACGGAACGGGGTGTGGCGCGCAATCCTTACAACCAGAGCCTTCGCGAACTGGTGAACCAGCGCTAAACGGCTTCAAGCTCCGCTGGATCGATCGCCAGGTCGTCTGACACATCGGGCTGCAACTCGTTTTCGAGCAGCCCAAAACGCGAGGCGACATCGGGAGCAAAGCGCACCAGGTCCTGCCGCAGGCGAAGCAACGCCAGGTCTTTCGCCTTGGCTTCCAGCATCACGTCGAACTCCAGATGCGCCATGTCGCGCATAAACGAGATGAATTCGAAGGGATGATTGAAGGCCGCATGTCCGGTCCAGATCGGCGCTTGCAGCACAGTCTTCTTTTTACCTGTTTTCCGGTCCAGGCGGCTGACCTCGCGCATCTCCGTACGAGGCGACGAGAAGTGCATTTTGGGTCTCACACCAGTCGGCCAAGTCGCCAGAAATTTCTCGAAGGTGGCGCGCAACTCCAGCCGCTCGGGATTCAAACACCAGAAGTGCTGCACGTCGAAGATCAGCCGGACGCCGGTTCGGGCATGGATCTGCAGCACGTCTGAAGCGCTGAACCGGATGTCGTCGTTCTCCAGCACCAGGCGCGCTCGCACTTGTTCTGGTAGCCGCTCCCATGTCTCGCACCAGCGATCGATTCCCTTTTGAACATCACCATAGGAGCCGCCGGCGTGGATCACCATGACGGCTTCTTCGTCCAGTTCCATGCGGTCTAAGATCTCGCCCTGGACGCGCAGATCCCAGATACTTCTCTTCCGCACCGCTTCATCGGGGCTGTTCAAAACAATGAACTGCGAGGGATGAAACGACAGGCGGAGGTTTTGCTCCTGAGCCTTGCGGCCAGCGGCGCGCAATTCTTTGCCGCACTCCTTAACCTGGTCGTGGAACTGAGGCAGGTCGGGATGAGTGGCATAGGGCGCGAGGTCCGAGGCCATGCGGTACATGGTGATGCGGTTCTCGCGCAGGTAATCAAAGATCCGGCCGAGGTAATCGAGCGATACTTTGAGGCTTGGGTTCGATTGCCAGCGCCGGGCATCGTTACTTTTCAGATCGGGTGCGCCGAGGATCTTGACCGGAAAACCGAATCGGAGAGGAGAAGAGGGAACTGCCACAGAGATCAGATGCCTGCGGCTGCAGAGTCGCTACTTCGTCTGAGGTGAGGCAGAATGCTTCCGGCTTGGGAGTGCTCGATCAGCGAGGCGAGGCGCTTCTCTTTGGTTTCGTTCCGTTTCGCGCTCACAACCCACCAGGTGGCAGCACGGCGATACCAATTTGCTTGTGACGAAAAGAACTTCCATGCTGCTTTGGACGCCCGGAACTGTTTCTCTTGCGCCTGTTCAAACGCAATCACTTCCTGCTCGAAGGAGTAGATCGCCGATCTTTCGTCGCGGCGGGCTTCGAAGGCTTCCCTGCCAGCCTGATGCATCAATCCGGCGCTGGTCAGCTCCGCTACTCTTTTGATATTGACG
>CBAAAA010000447.1:0-4317 GCA_964658695.1 uncultured Solirubrobacteraceae bacterium
GCGATTCGGGGCTCTTCACACTTCCCTTCCCCAGGATCCCAAGATCACGATGTTGCTGGCCGACTGCAATCTGCAGATGGGCAATGACGCGCAGGTGATTGCGCTGCTGCAGCCGCTGCAGACGGAGAATCCGAATGACCTGGGCGTGGTTTACATGCTGGGGATGGCGCTCCTAAGGACGCAGCAGACCGAAGCCGGGGAGAAACTGTTGAATCAGATTCTCAGCAACGGAGACACGGCGGAAGCGCGCTTTCTGCTGGGTGTCCGGATGTTTGAGTCGCATGACTATCCGGCGGCGGTGAAGCAGCTGCGGAGCGCGACTGAGTTGAATCCAAACCTGGCCGGATTGCAGGCGTTTTACGGTCTTTCGCTTTTAAATACCGGGGATCCTGATGGGGCGATGGAGGCTTTTCGCAAGGAACTCCATACGAATCCGAATGATTACGCCGCGAATCTCGGGCTGGGTCAAATTTTGGTGGTGCGCAAGAACCTGAACGAAGCTGCCGGGCTCTTTCAGAGGGCGCTCCGTTCGCGGCCGGGATCGGCGGACGCGGAGTTGGGGCTGGCGGAGTGTTTGGGCGGGACGGGACGGCTCAATGAAGCTCGCCCGTACGCCGAAGCGGCGGTTAAAGCGTTGCCGCAATCAACTCAGGCGCACGCCACGCTGCTCACTGTCTATTCGGGTCTACATCTCACGGCGGCGGCGGAGGGTGAAAGAAGGTCGGTTCAGTCGCTGGCGCAAACCAAAGGCGCAAAAGCAGGCGGACCGAAGCTGAATGAGGCCGCTCCGGAGTTTGAACTGGGAGAAGTGGCATCGGGTAAGAAGGTGGGTCTGAACGAGTTGGTTGCAAATGGCCCGGCGGTGCTGATTTTTGGGAGTTATAGCTGTCCGAATTTCCGGTCCTCAGCGCCCGCGCTGACTGCGATGCAGCAACGTTATGGCAAGCGCGTGGGATTTCTTCTGGTTTATATTCGCGAAGCGCATTCGGATGACAAATGGCAGAGTACACGGAACGAGCGCGACGGGGTGCATCTGCCTCCTGCCACGACGATTTCAGAGAAGAAAGGTCACGCAAGTATGTGCAGCCGGAAACTTCATTTGAACTTCCCGGCGGTGGTGGACACCATGGATGGAGCGGTCGAAACAGCGTATGATGCGTGGCCCAGCCGGGCTTTTCTCATCGGAGCGGATCGACGCGTGCTCTACAGCACCCGTTTGACTGAGCTGGACTTCCACGCTGATGAAATGGAGGCGGCTCTCCAGCGGGCCTCGCGAAGCAATTGACCAGACGAGAACTGATACTGGCTGCGGCGGCCGCCGGGCTGACACCGAAATTGCGGGGACAGACGGGCACTGCTGAGCCGCTGTTCGTCGAGCTGCCCGCTTCATCGAGCGGCATCGAATGGGTGCACGAGAATGCCATGTCGACCGAGCATTACCTGCCCGAGACCTTAGGGCCCGGGTGCGCGTTCCTGGACTACGACAACGACGGTTGGATGGACATCTACCTGGTGAATAGTGGGCCGTGCGACTTCTGGAAGCCGTCCAAGCCGATTCGAAACGCTTTGTATAAGAACAACCGGGATGGGACGTTTACAGATGTGACGGAGAAGGCCGGCGTGTGCGGCGGCAGCTTCGGCATGGGCGTGGCGGTGGGCGATTTCAATAACGACGGCTGGCCGGACATACTGGTCACTGCATATGGCACGTGCATTCTGTACCAAAACAATAAGAACGGCACGTTCACCGATGTTACGGCGAAGGCCGGCATTGCGACTCCGGGCTGGACGACCAGTGCTGTCTGGTTCGATTACGACAATGACGGCAGGCTCGACTTATTTCTGTGTAGCTTCGTTGACTACTCGAGTGTGCATAAGTTCGCGTGCGGGGATAACAAGCTCGGCAAGCATTACTATTGCATTCCCCGGGTGTTTAACGGGACCGCGAGCTATCTGTATCACAACAACGGCGACGGCACATTCACCGATGTAACGAAGGGCACCGATATTGCGAAGTCGATGGGCAAGGGTCTGGGGGTTGTAGCGACCGACATTAACAATGATGGCCTGATGGACCTGTTCGTCGCCAATGACACGGTGCAGAATTACCTTTACGTCAATCGCGGCCCAGGCCCCAACAAGAGCTGGAAGTGGGAAGAGATTGCTCTACAGGCTGAAGTGGCTTTCAGCGAAAACGGCCAGCCGCGATCCGGCATGGGAGTGGATGCGGCCGATCTGAACGGGGATGGATGGCAGGACCTTTTTGTAGCCAATGTAGATCAGGAGATGTTTTCGGTTTACCGGAACAACAAGGACGAGACGTTTCACGATGTGTCGCATCTGAACGGCGTTGCACAGGCGACGCGGCTGCTGAGCGGCTGGGGCTTGAAGTATTTCGATTACGATAACGACGGCGCGGTAGATCTGTTTCTCGCGAACGGACATCCGGATGACATGATCGACCATTACTCGACGCAGGTGAAGTACAAAGAGCCGCTGCTGTTGTTTCATCAGCGCCTGGACGGGAAGTTTGACAATGTGAGCGCAGAGGCGGGTCCGAGCTTCGGGAACGCGTATGCCGCACGCGGGCTCGCTGTGGGGGATTTCAACAATGACGGCGCCATCGATGTGCTGATTGCCAACAACGGCGGCCCGCCTCTGCTCTTGAAAAACAATGCGGCAAAGGGAAACAACTGGGTCGGCTTAAAGCTGGAGGGCGTGACCTGTAATCGCGATGCAATTGGCGCAAAGATCTACTGGACCGCTGGGGGAAAGAAGCGCTTTCGTCTGAAGAACAATGGCGGAAGCTATCTGTCCTCGCACGATCTACGCGAGGTGGTGGGCGTTGGCAAGGCGGAAGGTATTGATGCGATCGAGATACACTGGCCCGCTCCGAGTAAGACAGTGGATCGTATTACGAGTCCACCGATGAACCGGTATCTTCGCGTGGTAGAAGGACGCGGAGTGGTGAGCGCTTAGATCCAGCTGCCGGGAGGAGCGACTTCGACCCACGGTCCATCGAGAGTATCGCTACGCAGCGTGACGCGCCGGACGTACTTACTAAGCACCTTGAGACCAGGCGGGACATCGAACTCTCCGGGTCCGGCGTGATCCTTCAACAGGTCGAGTAACTCGCCGACGAGCTTCTCTTTATCGGAGGCGGCGGGAGCGGCGTCGTAGTCCGGTTCAACGATGACGCGGCCAATGCCGGCGACGGCTGGCTCAATATCGTCGAAGGCTTCTTCCAGGAAAAATTCGAGATCGGGGTGCATATTCCTTATATTTCGCGACGGTTCTCGAGTGAGCGGGACATCGTCACCTCATCTGCAAATTCGAGATCGCTACCGACTGGAATGCCCATAGCAATCCGGGTGATTTTGGGGCCGAGTGGTTTTAGCAAGCGGGAAAGATAGACAGCAGTCGCTTCGCCTTCCACGTTGGGATTGGTGGCAACGATGATTTCCTGGACCGGTTTATCGCGCAGACGGTCAACGAGGCCCTTGATCCTGAGTTGCTCGGGACCAATGCCGCGCAATGGAGAGAGCGAGCCGTGCAGGACATGGTACAGCCCGCGAAAGGTGCGAGTGGTCTCGATCGGCAGGATGTTATGCGGCTCCTCGACCACGCAGATTTGCAGCGGGTCACGGTGCGGATCGCGGCAGTAGAGACAAAGATCGCCATCGCTGATGTTGTTGCACTGCGCGCAAATTCCCAGCTTGTCCTTGATGTCCAGAATGGCTTGAGATAACAGCGCGGCGTCTTCACGAGGAGAACGCAGCAGATGGAAAGCGATGCGCTGGGCAGACTTCTGTCCGATACCTGGAAGGCGCTTACACTCTTGAATGAGCCGCGCAAGCGGCTCGGCAAATTCCGGCATGAAGGGGAGAGGTTAGAAGAGGCCGGGAGGCAAGCCCATGCCGCCCAGCATCCCACCCATTTTGCCCTGCGCTTCGTCGTCCACCTTCTTGGCGGCTTCGTTGAAGGCGGCCATCACCATGTCCTGCAGCATCTCGACATCGCCGGCGACTTCAGGATCGATTTTGACTCCGAGCACATGCTTCTGTCCATCCATCTTGACGGTGATCATGCCACCACCCGCGGAGGCTTCCACCCGGATTGCGGCAATCTGCTCCTGAAGCTTCTGCTGCATGACCTGCGCCTGCTTCATCATGTTCTGCATGTTTCCGGGCATCTTCATATGATTGGCTTCCTACTCATTCAAATTTCGCACGGTGCGCACTTGAGCGCCGGGGAATAACTCCTGGAACCGTTTTACACCGGGGTGCGAGAGAGCTCGTTCGCGTAGTCCGGAATCCT
>CBAAAA010000448.1:0-4304 GCA_964658695.1 uncultured Solirubrobacteraceae bacterium
GCAGCATGACGACGGTGAACGGTGCAATTGACGTTTATCTGCCGCACGATCTCTCCGCCGACTTACTGTTCAAAACGTTCAATGGCCAGGTGTACACCGACTTTGATGTCGCGCCGCGCGTGGCGGCACAAACACAACCGATTCGCGAGGGCGGCAAGTTCATTTTTCACAGCGATCGTTTCATCGCTGGACGAATTGGGCAGGGCGGGCATGAATACAAACTCGAGACCCTGAATGGGGACATCCGCCTGCATGAGCAGAATTGAATCAAAGGCAATTTATATGAACCGAGTTCTTTGGCTTAGTATGTTGACGGCGTTGACGCTGGCCGCTCAGACAGATGGCGGCGGGAAGTTAACGGTGCCGTTGCACGATCCCTCACGACCGGCGCAAATCCGCGCTCAATTGCTTTCCGGCGGGATCACGATCACCGGCTACGACGGCCGTGACGTGCTTGTCGAAACGCATGGCGGCGGCAAGGCGAAACGTGGACGCCGGTCTGACGATGACGAGGATAGTTCGCCGCACGGGATGCACAAGCTCGAGATACCAGGCGGCAACATGGGCCTCGACATTGTGGAAGAAGACAACGTCGTCACGATCAAAAGCACGACCTGGAGCGGGGACGGTGGACTCGTCATCATGGTTCCGCGGCGGTCGTCGCTGCAACTGAAATGCGTGAACAACGGCGACATCGAAGTGAGCGGAGTGGAAGGCGAAGTGGATGCGGAAAACCTGAACGGCCGCATTACTTTGAACAATGTGTCTGGTTCTGTCGTAGCTCATTCATTGAATGGGGAAGTGAAGGCGTCAATGGATCGCGTGGATCCGAACAAGGCGATGTCGTTCAGCACCATGAACGGCAACATCGATGTGACCCTGCCAAAGGATGTAAAAGCGAATCTCCGGATGAAGACCGACAACGGCGATATTTACAGTGACTTCGATGTGAAATTGAGCGCGGAGCGGTCTGCGCAAACGGAAACTTCGGGGAACCCGCGCGAGGGACGGTATCACGTCCGTGTTGATAAGGCGCTTCGTGGAACCGTCAATGGCGGTGGTCCGGAGTTCCAGCTCATCTCATTCAACGGCCAGATCTATCTGCGTCAGAAAAAATAACTCGCCACAAGGGGACAAACATGCTCTTCCTGCAAGATATTCAGTTTGCGCTGCGTACCCTGGCCAAGTCGCCTGCGTTTCTGGTAGTTGCAGTCTTGTCGCTGGCGCTGGGAATCGGCGCAAATACAGCGATATTTACACTCACCGACCAGATCCTGATCCGTTCGCTGCCGGTGAAGAATCCGGAACAACTGGTGATGCTATCGGCAGTCGGCCAGCATTACGGCAGTAACCAGGGAATGAATCGGATCTCGTACCCGATGTATCGGGATTTCCGCGATCGAAATACAGCTTTCAGCGGGATGTTCTGTTATCGGGAGACTGATATGAGTCTCAACTTCCGCGGACATACGGAGCGCATTTCCGGAGAGTACGTCTCCGGCAATTATTTCCCCGTACTGGGTTTGCAGCCAGCAATCGGAAGGCTATTCAATGCGCGGGATGACGCCTTTCAGGGAACCAATGCGGTCGCGGTACTGAGTTATGGATTTTGGCGGAGCCGTTTTGCCGGCGATCCCGGTGTGATCAACAGCAAGGTTAATCTCAACGGGTTCCCGTTCACGATTATCGGAGTCAGCCCGCCAAATTTCTCAGGTGTCGATCCGGCGTCGGCTCCGCAAATGCGGGTGCCGGTATCTATGGCTGGAAAGCTATCTGGTTATCTCGATCTGAACGATCGGCGTTCTCGCTGGGTGACCGCCTTTGGGCGTTTGAAGCCCGGCGTCAGCGCGGTGCAGGCGAAAGCCAGCATTCAGCCGCTATTCCACCAGATCATCCGTGACGAAGTGCGGATGGCGGCGTTTGCGAAGGCCTCTCCTTCTATGAAAAAGGCATTTCTGCAGATGTCTATGAACGTGCTGCCGGCCTCGAATGGCCGCTCGTATCTGCGGCGGCAGTTTTCCGCTCCGTTGATTGTCTTAATGGCGATCGTTTCACTGGTCCTGCTGATTGCTTGTGCCAACATTGCAAACCTGCTGATTGCGCGGGCGACGAGCCGTCAAAAAGAGATTGCGATTCGCTTTGCTCTGGGCTCTGGCCGAGGGCGTATCATTGCTCAACTGCTGGTGGAGAGCCTGATGTTGTCTCTGGCCGGGGGAGTGGCTGGCCTGGCGCTCGCGTTCGGGATCGACAAGGCGCTGATCGGCTTCCTGCCGCCATCGACTACGCCGCTGGCACTTTCGTCAACTCCGGATCTTCGGATTCTGGCCTTTAATCTGTTGCTCTCACTAGCGACAGGAATTCTCTTTGGCCTGGCGCCTGCGTTGCAGTCTACGCGTCCCGACCTTGCGCCGGTACTCAAAGATCAAGCGACGGCCGTGGCCGGAGGAGCGGGCAAGAGTACCCGTAAGCTGCTGGTGATTGCCCAGGTAGCCCTCTCTCTTCTGCTCCTGATTGGGGCCGGATTATTCACACGCAGTCTTCAAAATCTAAAGAACCTCGATCCCGGCTTCAAGACCTCGAACCTGCTTGCTTTCAAGATCGATCCTACGTTGAACAGCTACAAACCCGAGCACACGAAGGATATTTACGCCCGCCTGGAGGACAGCCTCAAAGTAATGCCGGGAGTGGAAAGTGCCAGCCTCGCCGTCATGCCGGTCCTCGAAGGCGATGAGTGGGACCAGTGGGTGACAATTGACTCTTATACGCCCAAAAGCGGCGAGCTGCCGGATCCGCATATGAACTTTGTTTCGCCAGATTACTTCAAGACGATGCAAATCCCGCTGCTCACCGGGCGCGACTTCCGGCTCACTGATACGGCAACCTCGGAAAAGGTCTGTATTGTCAACGAGGCCTTCGCGAAGCGCTATTTCGGAACGGTAAACGCCCTGGGGCACAAAGTGGGAATGGGTATCGATCCAGGCACGAAGACAGATATCACCGTCATCGGTGTCGCGAGAAGTACCCGGTATGAAGGTATGCGGGACGAAATTCCGATGGAGATGTTCCGCCCTTACCGGCAGATGGAGTTTGCTGTCGGAATCACAGGCTATGTGAGAAGTGCCCGGACTCCGGAAGACATCTTTACAGCTGTCCGGCAGACGGTTCGCAATCTGGATTCCAATGTGCCCGTCTTTAACACCGTCACGCTGGAACGCCAATTGGACGATTCACTCATTACGGAGCGCCTCGTTGCGACTCTTTCAAGCGGGTTCGGACTGCTCGCCACGATTTTGGCGTCAGTCGGTTTGTACGGCGTGATGGCCTACACAGTGGAACGGCGAACTCGTGAGATCGGGGTTCGGATGGCGATTGGCGCGGCAACCGGTGACGTGCTCTGGCTGGTCATGCGAGAGGTAGTGCAACTGCTGGTTGTAGGAATTGTGATTGGTATCCCGGTGGCGTGTCTGCTGGCCCGGTACGTTCGGGCGCAACTCTTTGGAATTGAGCCGATCGATGCCTTGTCCATGACGATAGCGACGATTTGTATTTCGCTGGTGGCTCTCAGTGCCGGCTATCTTCCCGCCAGACGAGCCACCCGGGTCGATCCTATCCGGGCACTTCGCTATGAGTGATTTTGCGGCATGCCAACATTGGAGTAAATGCGCGCTATTGCCACGCCTTTGCTCTTCGGACTGTTCGCAGGTTCTCTCCTTTCGGCTGCTGAATACGACCTTCCCGCATCGCCCTCGACGGTGGCCTGGGGCTACTATTCTGCGCAGGCGAAACCGGTTCTTACCGTCCACTCTGGTGATGTCGTGCGCATTCACACCGTCTCCACCTGCTCTCTGGAACGCATGGAAGAGAAAGGCGTCCCGCATGACGCGATTCCGCGGTATGATCGCGATATTCATGAGCAGGTGAAGGAGAAGGGTCCGGGCGGCCATATCCTGACGGGCCCGGTTGCGATTACCGAGGCAGAACCCGGCGACGTGCTGGAAGTTGACATCCAGAAGATCGATATCGATGTTCCCTATGCCTGCAATGGCTTTGGCGCGGGGCGTGGATTCCTTCCGAATGACTTTCCATACTCAGTAACCAAAGTGATTCCGCTCGATCGGGAACACATGCTTGGAAAGTTCGCGCCCGGTATTGAGATTCCGCTGCGGCCGTTCTTCGGGAGCATGGGGGTTGCACCGCCCTTCAGCGGTAAATTAAACAGTGCACCTCCCTGGATGCACGCTGGAAATATGGACAATAAGGAACTGGTGGCGGGCACCACCTTGTACATTCCGGTGCATGCCAAA
>CBAAAA010000449.1:0-4301 GCA_964658695.1 uncultured Solirubrobacteraceae bacterium
GGTGGAGGTCATCAAGGGAACGGCTCGTTTATTGGGCGGCGGCCGCACTGAAGTGCAGGGTGAAAAGGGCACGCAAACGATCGAATCGAAGAACATCATCGTCGCTACCGGGTCTGAGGCGCGGATGATACCGGGTCTGGCCCCCGATCCGAATCTTATCCTGACCAATATCGAAATTCTGGACATGCCGGCTGTTCCAAAGACGATTGGAATTATCGGCGCTGGGGCGGTGGGCGTAGAGTTTGCTTCGATCTTCAACCGTTTCGGATCGAAAGTGACGATTCTGGAGATGCTGCCGCGGTTGGTTCCAGTGGAAGACGAAGAGATCTCCAAGGAGCTGGAGAAGCACTTCAAGAAGACCGGAATCCGTATGGAAACGGGCGCCAAGGCGGAGAACATCAGGAAAAATGCGGACAGCGTTAGCCTGACCGTCACGCTTGCCAATGGCAACAAGGAAGAGATGGAGTTCGACAAGCTGCTGGTGGCAGTCGGACGGAAGCCGAACACCGACGGGGTGGGCCTTGAGAACACCAAGGCGCAACTGGACCGCGGCTTCGTGAAAGTGGACGGCAATCAGCAGACCGCGGAACCGGGGCTTTACGCCATCGGGGATATTGTGGCCGGCACACCTCAGCTTGCGCACGTCGCAACGGCGGAGGGAATGGTAGCGGTGGGCCATATCGCCGGCAAGCCGATGCGGCCGATCAACCGCAGCCGGATACCCGGAGCCACATACACGGACCCCGGAATCGGCAGCGTGGGTCTGACCGAAGCCCAGGCTCGGGCGCAAGGGTTTAAGGTCAAGATTGGCAAATTCCCGTTCGCCGGCAACAGTAAAGCGACCATACTGGACAAGCATGAAGGTTTCGTAAAGGTGATCGCGGAAGAGACGCTGGGGGAGATTCTGGGCGTGCACATTATCGGCCCCGAAGCATTCGAGTTGATCTCCGAGGCAGTCACCGCAATGGAAGCCGAAGCGACGGTTGAAACCATGATGTCGACCATTCACGCTCATCCGACGATCTACGAAGCGATCGGCGAGGCGTTCAACAACGTGTACGGCCTGGCGATTAACATTTAAGCCGGCCATGCGATCGCTTGAAGTCCTCGAACTCGGACGGATGCGCTACGCCGATGCACTGCAGGTTCAGCAGCGGCTGGTGGAGGGACGCAAACTTGGAGAGGGCGTTGACACACTGCTCTACGTGGAGCATCCTCACGTGGTTACGGTCGGTCGGAATGGAAAAGAAGAGCACCTGCTGGCGAGTCCGGAGATTCTGGCGCGCACCGGCATTGAGCTTTTTGAGTGCGATAGGGGCGGCGATGTGACGTATCATGGTCCCGGTCAGGTAGTCGGCTATCCCATCCTCGATTTGCGAGAATGGAGGCGCGACGTCAGGGCCTATTTCCGGGGCGTGGAGCAGAGTCTGATCGAGGCGTTGGCGGCGCTGGGTGTGAATGCGGAGCGCATTCGAGAGCCGGGGTACGAAGGCGTCTGGGTCAATGGCGCAAAGATAGCCGCGATCGGTATTCACATCAGCCGCTGGGTGACATCCCATGGATTCGCGCTGAATGTGGAGACCGATCTGTCCTATTTCAAGTACATCGTGCCGTGTGGATTGACCAAACCAGTCTGTTCTCTCCGTAGTCTTGGCTGCCCGGCCAGCCGCGAGCGGGTGCAGGATGCCATCACTGCCTCATTCGCGCAAGTATTCGACTATCACGTGTTAGATCGCCAAATGAAGATGGCGCAGGAAGATATGCAGGAGACCCGATGATTGACGTCGAAATGCCCCAGATGGGCGAGAGCATTACCGAAGGAACACTGACGCGCTGGCTGAAGAAGCCGGGAGAAAAAGTAGAACGCGATGAGCCGCTGTTCGAGATTTCAACCGACAAGGTTGACACCGAGATCCCATCGCCTGTTGCGGGCGTGCTGAGCGAGGTCCTGGTTCAGGAAGGTACAACCGTCGCGATTAAAACGGTGGTGGCTCGTATTGGGGACGGCAGTGCATCGAACGGGACCTCTGCACCGGCAGCTGCCGCACCGCCCCCTCCTCCGGCTCCAGCTGCACCTGAACCGCCGAAGCCATCGACGGCAACGACAAGTGTGCCCCCGAGCGTCGGGGTTGGCCCTTCAGCCGCCAGCGCAGAGGTGAAACAACCAGCAGCGACATCGGCTGGGCCTTATCCGGTTCAGCCTGCACCTCCCGCTCCCGCGCCTTCCGCTCCGGCACCCCCGGCCGCAGGTTCGCAGGCAGACGGCACAGAAGAGCTGGGGCTCCTTTCTCCTCTCGTTCGCAAGATGGCGCGCGAGTACAACATCGACTTAACGCAGATCAAGGGAACCGGCGCCGGCGGCCGAATCACCAAGCAGGACGTGGAGGGCTACATGTCGTCCCAAGCTGCCAAGACGTACGGCGCCTCTGCCCCGCCCCCGCCTGAGCCAGTGGCCACCAGTGCCGGGCCATACCCGATAGAACCGCCGCCGGCGCCTGCCCCCCAAGCTTCAACTGCCCCACCTGCAATGCCGCTGGCGGAATCGGCGAAAATTCGTACCGAGCCCATGAGCAACATGCGGCTGAAGATCGCCGAGCACATGGTAATGAGTCAGCGGACGTCAGCCCATGTCACCACCGTTCACCGGGTCGACATGACGAAGATTGCGAAGCTGCGCGATAAGGCGAAAGCGGAGTTCCATGCTCGCAACGGCTTTTCTCTCACATTTCTTCCCTTTGTCACTTCCGCCGCCGCCGAGGCGCTGCGTCACTTCCCTCTGTTCAATGCGTCGATCGATGGCAAGAATATCGTCTACTTCAAAGAAATCAACATCGGAATCGCGGTTGCTTTAGAAGGCGGATTGATTGTCCCGGTCATTCGGAATGCTGACGAGAAGAATGTAGCCGGTTTACAGCGTTCCATTGTCGATCTTGCGACGCGTGCACGTTCCCGGCAGCTGAAGCCCGACGAAGTCGCCGGTGGAACATTCTCCATCACGAACTTCGGCAGTTTCGGAAGCATCTTTGCGACTCCCGTGATCAATCAACCCCAGGTTGCGATCCTCGGTGTTGGGGCGGTAGAGAAAGTCCCCGCAGTGGTGGAGGGAGATGCCATCGCGATCCGATCTCAGGCGCATCTGGCGTTGACATTCGATCACCGCTTGATCGACGGGGCGTTAGCAGACCAATTTTGCCAAAAGGTCAAAGCCGTTCTTGAGAATTGGTCTCTAAACATCCTTTAATATTCCAAAGACCATAGAAACACAAGGACCCTCTAACAGAGGGTCCTTTTTTGTTTGCGGTAACCGTTTCCCTGTTCACCCGTGGCCAGTGGGCATTTTGTGAACGTAATTGAAAAGACAAGACTTGATCGTGCTACGAGTGCCACCCTGGAATAAGGTGAACGATCTTACTTTAAGCTTGACGGCCTGTCATAGCAGGTTTAATATTTCTTTAAAGTCTAATTTGGATCAGTAACGAACAGGTAGGTTACAGGTTCCTTATGGCTTTTGAATGACCGGCAATACAGAACTTGACTGTTAATTCTTGGAAAGAGGTCCCTGCATGACCTTTCAGGTCGGTGAAAAGGTGGTTTACCCAAACCACGGTGTTGGAACGATCGAAAACATCAGTTCTAGATGCTTCGGCTCTCAAGAAGAGCGGTTTTACTTGCTGAAGCTCCTGCCAAACAGCATGACGGTGATGGTGCCGTTTTCCCACGTCGGAGATGTTGGGCTGAGAAAGGTGACGAAATGCGGCGAAATATCCAGGGTGCTGACGTATCTGTCATTAGGGACTCCGATATGCGCCGCGGACTGGAAAGACAGGTTTAAGGAGAATTCAGAGCGCATGAAGGGTGGCAGTCTTCTTGAGATTGCCGAAGTGTTTAAGGCGCTTCTCATCATTCAAATGAGCAAGCCTCTCTCCTTCCGGGAGAAGCGAATGCTCGAACGGGCACGCTGCATGATGATTCTCGAGACATCGATGGCCAAGTCGGTGAGCGAGAGTGAAGCGATCGGTTTGTTAACCAAGGCGCTGGCGAAATCCGGACTTCCGATGCCAGCGGCAATGTAGTTTTCTCTACTGAAGGGCTCCGTTATACTGGAAAAGCATTCCATTCGGATGGCGCTATCGTCTAACGGTTAGGACGGAGCCCTCTCAAGGCTTAAATAGGGGTTCGATTCCCCTTAGCGCTACCATCTCCCTTCCACATAGTTCCGCTTGGCTCACACAGAGACGAAGCGATACACTTTCGTCGATGAATCGTCTGCTTGCTCTTGTTGTCTGCGCCGTTTCTACGCT
>CBAAAA010000450.1:0-4299 GCA_964658695.1 uncultured Solirubrobacteraceae bacterium
CTTCGACTGGGTTCAGACTCTGTTCAAGAACAAGAATTATGGAGCGCTTGCGCTCATCAACCAGTATTCGTATCTTTTCCGGCAGCCCTGGTATTCCGGAACCGGACCACGCGAGGCCCATTCCAACATGGTGTGGATCAATCTTCGATACACCTTGCCTTAAACGCGGCATCCATCTTTGATCTCACTGGGGCGTCGGATTCATTTCCGGCGCCCTTTTTCTGTGTGCCGTCCCGGGCTGCTTGCCGTCCCCGGAAGCGGTGAAGCAAAGTAGTAGGCGTGGGAGAAGTGGACGCGGTCATCCGTGAGGAGATAGCGAGAGAGGGAGTGATCCCGGTCGCACGCTTCATCGAGCTGGCGCTCTATCTTCCCAATCACGGCTATTATCGGCGGCTTCGAACTCCCTTCGGGAGCACCGGCGATTTCTACACCGCCGAACAGTTGCAGCCAGTCTTTGGAGAACTGCTCGCGAGCTACGCCGCACAAGTTTTCCATGCAGCGGTTTGGGAGGATTCGTTCTCGATCCTCGAACTCGGCTGCGGCAGCGGAGCTATGAGATCCGCACTTGCGCCCTGGAATTATTGTGGATTCGACTGGACCTGCGATCCTCTACCGCTCCAGATGTGTGGCCTTGTGATCGCTAATGAGTTCTTCGACGCTCTACCGGTCCACCTCTTGCGGAAGAACAAAGATGCATGGCGCGAAGTCGGAGTGAGTCTGCAGAGCGAGAAACTTGCGCTGACGGAAATGCCCCTAACTGCTCCTTCTCTTGTCGAATACGCGCGCCGTTATGGATCGCCTATTCCCGATGGTGGCCAACTGGAAGTGAGCCTCGACGCGGGCGACTGGTTTGCAAAGCTGTCACGAATACAGAGACGAGGCAATCTGCTCGTGATCGATTACGGTTATTCGGGACACGAATTGGAACGACTGAATGGTGGGACGCTGATGACCTATCGCCGGCATCATGCTTCCGCCGATTTCCTGTCTGAACCGGGTGAGCGTGATATCACGGCTCACGTAAATTTTTCCTACCTCAGGCAGCTCGCTCTGGAGTTCGGATATCGAATTGAAGCGGATGTTTCACTGCGCGCCTGGATTGAAAAGGTATGGAATGAAGAGGAGTTGAGTGCGCTATGGAAGGAAAGAGACCAGCGCTGGAAGTTGCAGTGGAAGCAACTGGTTGTTGGAATGGGCGAGACGTTTCGGGTGCTGGAGTTGCGAAAGCCCGGGCCGGAAGAAGAAACGCTCAGCAAAAAAGAAAAAGCCCCCGGGGTTTAGACGGGGGCCAATGTGCTTTGTTCCGCTCTCGCGGAGCTCCTCGTTACTTCTTCTTTTTTGCAGGAGCTTTCTTGGTTGCCTTCTTGGCAGCGGTTTTGGTTGCTGCCTTTTTTGTTGCGTTCTTCATTCGATCAATTCTCCCTAACGTAAGATTGTGCGATCTAAACAGATCGCAGCGTGATTCATATATAAATTCCTTCGCAAGAGAAGTCAAGAAAAAAATGATGCAAGAGCAGCTTGAGGCTCATTTAGTGTCTCAGAAGCCTCGAAAACGTAAGATCAACAATTTGTTTTACCCTTTGGAAAGAGGTTTGCGCATTTGGATTGGAGTGTCACCGTGTCGATAGTCTCTCGACCAAAGATGTGTGGTGCAGCGTGGTTCGCAACCCGAAGAAGTGCGGCGGTGGCATTATTAGCGCTCATCACTTTCGATTTGGGCTGTGCGCGGAGACACCACCGCAGCGCTGCGAATCCGCAGTCAGCGCCGCAGAACAATCCCGCTGCTTCTCGCCGGCCTCCTTCTTCTTCTCCTCCGCCTGCCGTCGCACCCGGATACACCGAAGAGGGCATCGCGAGCTGGTACGGCATTCCGTATCATGGGCGAGCAGCTGCGGATGGTGAGATCTACGACATGGAGACACTGGTGGCGGCGCATCGCCTTCTTCCGTTCAACACCTGGCTGCGCGTCACGAATCTGAGCAACAACAAGAGCGTGAACGTGCGCGTCATCGATCGGGGTCCATTTGTGAACGGCCGGATTCTGGACCTCTCAAAAGCGGCCGCGCGCGACATCGATCTGCTGGGTCCGGGCATTGGAGCGATTCGGCTCGAGGTCATCTCCGCACCGCCCGATCGTCCGGCGAATGACTTCTACGCGGTACAGGTCGGGGCGTTCGCTGTGCGTGCCAATGCGGAGCAGGCCAGAATAAGACTGGCGTCCCGATTCGGCGTCGCCTACATTGCGGTTAAACAGGGCAGGACTCCACTGTGGCGAGTAATCGCCGGCAAAGAGCCTTCCGAAGACGCTGCGCGCGAGCTCGCAAAAGCCCTGCAAACGGAAAGCAAAGATGTTTTCGTGGTGCGATTAGATGAATCGATTACCAGTGCAAACGCACTTACCTCCGGCACACCGCCCTCGATGCCGGCTAGTGGTGCTCCTGCTGCCGCGACTCCGGCCCAGCCCTGATCGACGGAGAATTTCGTCAGACGGTCCGCACTACGTTCCGGGAGAACCCTTTTTTTTCCGTGAACGCTCGCGCTGTTTCTGAACAGACTGCTTCGAAGACGCTGATCGGCGATTCATTGGCCATGCGGCAGGTGACGCGAATGATTTCGCGAATGGCGAAATCCCGCTTCCCGGCGCTCATCCTCGGCGAGACCGGCACCGGTAAAGAAGTAGTGGCGCGCGCGATTCACAGCGGAGAGACGCGTGGACCGTTCGTTGTGGTTGATTGCTCCGCGCTGGTAGGACCGCTGATGGAGAGCGAACTCTTCGGCTATGCAAAGGGTGCGTTCACCGGTGCGCACGTCCAGAAACTCGGACTGCTCGACGCAGCGAATGGAGGCAGCGCCTTCTTCGACGAAATCGGCGAGCTTGCGTTGGAGATGCAGCAGAAGCTGCTTCGTGTGCTGCAACAGAAGGAATTTCGCGCGGTCGGCGGATTGTCGGAACGCTCTTCCAACTTCCGGGTCATTGCCGCCACAAATCGTGATCTTGCGTTGGAGGTAGAGAAAGGGCGTTTTCGCCAGGATCTTTACTACCGCCTCAATGTGATGAAGCTCCGCCTTCCTCCGCTGCGTGAGAGGAAAGAAGACATTCCCCTCTTGGTCGGGCATTTTCTGGAGCGTTATGGGAATGGCCAAAAGGTCCCGCTGGACACGATGCGCGCTCTACAGCATCATGACTGGCCAGGGAACATACGCGAACTGGAGCACGCAGTGCAGCAGATGGTCGCCATGAATTCCGGCCAGTGGATTTCGCTGGGCGATTTGCCGAGCGGCGTTGCCAATCCGGCGAGACAGCGCGAGGTTGACGGAGAATCACACGCCTCGTTTGCGTCCTCACCCGGATTCGCGGAATTAAGGGACAAGGTGCTGCCGCTAGCCGAAGTGGAGAAGCGCGCGATTCTTCACGCCATGGAAATCGCGAAAGGCGACCGCACACTGGCGGCGGCGATGCTCGACATTGGCCGAACCACGCTGTACCGCAAGCTGAAAGACTACGCTCTGTAACATGAGAGCGTGCGGATTGCGCTGGATGCCACTTACAGCATTGATCCACAGCCCTCGGGTATTGCGATCTATTCACGGGAGCTGATGCAAGGGCTGGCTATCCAGCATCCGGACGACCGGTTCGATCACTGCTACCGGCCGAAGCAGTTGCGCAAAGCGCCACGTCCATCCGCAGCCAATGTGCGCAATCGCCTGCTGCTTCCGCCGCTGCCCACGTTTATTGCCGACGTGTATCATGCGCTGAATCAGAGGGTGGACCGGCGTCCCGCGAAGGCGGTAGTCAGCACATTTCATGATCTGTTCGTCATCACCGGGAATTATTCTTCGCGTGACTTCCGAGATAGGTTTACTGAACAGGCTCGTCAGGCGGCGAGCAGGTCCGACCTCATCATCGCGGTCTCGAAGTTTACTGCGAGGCAGGTAGAAGAACTGCTGGGATTTGAGAGCTCTCGGATCCGGGTGATTCCACACGGCGTTCGAACCCCTGCTGTGGGATTGCAGGATCCAATAATTGGTCGGGAAAAGCTAATCCTGTTTGTCGGTGCGTTGCAGACCCGTAAGAATGTCGGGAGATTAGTGGCGGCCATGGATCAGCTACCGCGTGATTGGAGGCTGGTACTGGCGGGTTCTCTCAGCGGTTTTCAGGCCGAGCAGATTCTCCAGCAGATTGCCCGCAGCCGCAGCAAGCAACGAATCGAACTCGCCGGCTACGTTTCAGCCGATCAACTGGAACATCTTTATAGCCGAGCATCCGTATTCGCGTTTCCATCGCTCGCCGAAGGCTTC
>CBAAAA010000451.1:0-4289 GCA_964658695.1 uncultured Solirubrobacteraceae bacterium
TCGCCGGATGCCGTGACCAGCGATGTGAGGTCGGCGCGCGTGACCTTACCCGTTTGGACAGTGACGATGCCGCGCTGGCTGATCTTGATGCTGGCGAGAACCGCGCTCGCAACTACAATCAGCAGGCCAACAAGCAGAAGGATCTTCCATTTTCTTTTCAAGTAAACCAAATCTCCAGCTTTGGGGAGGACGGATAAACTCCCCCGTTTGTTCCCGATTTATGCTGAACGTCCCCGAATTTACCACAGGTATTGGACAGGAAAGTGCACCGGGGTGTTCGATTACTTACGATCTTCAGATATACACTCGCTTCACCCGGGCATGGATCCCGCAGAGTACGCTATAAGAGATTGTACCTGCCGTTTTGGCGATCTGTTGTGCATCAATCCGGACATTGCCCTCGACCCCAAGCAGCGTGACGGCATCTCCGGTTCGCGTCTGCGGCACATGAGTAACGTCAATGGTCGTCATATCCATGGAGACTGCTCCGATAATCGGAGCGATTTGACCGTGCACGATTACGCTGCCCCGGTTGGACAATTTGTGAGGGATTCCGTCTGCGTACCCGACCGCAAGGGTGGCCACTCGGATCGGAGCCGTCGCTCGAAACATCCCGCCATAACCGACGTACGCTCCGCTCGGAACGTCTTTTACCGATAGCACCGTCGCTCGCCAGGTAAGAGCCGGGGCAACGTCCAGCACCCTGGCTGGCGCATGCCCGCGCGCCGGCGAGACATAGCCATAAACGGCGTGCCCGGGTCGAACCATGTCCCTCCAAGCGTGGCGGCGTCCATAGGCAACCGGGATACTGGCGGACAGGTGAACCAGCGCCGGCGCGATACCAGCCGCGGCGAGCTGTCGACCGAGTTGGTCGAACGCCGCGATCTGTTCTTCCGTTTGCCTGCTTTGGTAATTGGCTGCCGAAGCGAAGTGGCTCATCAAGCCTTCCAGCTCCAGGTGGCGCGTCTGCAGAATCGCTTCGACCACGCCTCCGGAGTCCCATCGAACTCCAAGACGGCTCAACCCGGAATCAACTTTCAGGTGAAACCGAATCTTCTCCCCGCGCTCGCGCGCCATGCGATCGAGTTCGGCAAGATCTTCCAGGCTGTGAATCACTGGCGTTAGTCCATGCGCAAGCAAAGATTCCCGGGTAAACGGAAGAAAGTCCGCCATCACCAGAATGCGCGTTTTGATCCCAGCATCCCGCAGTTGCACTCCCTCTTCGGTGTTGCTGACCGCCAACCATTTCGCACCTTGAAGTTCCAGCGTGCGTGAGACCTCTACCGCTCCGTGGCGGTAAGCATCGGCCTTTACCACAGGCATGATCTCTACGCCATCGCCCACCACGCGCCGAATGGCCTGGTAATTGGCTGCAATTTGCGCGCGCGAGACTTCGACCCAAGAGCGGTACGGTAGCGCCTTGACAGGCAACGCAGACGGGTCGACGACCTCGATTTCTACGGGACTACCCATTTTTTCTACAGCAAGCTCCGAAACAGCTCTTCGTATGCATCCGTAACAGCATTCCAACTATAAAGCTTTTCCACCCGGCGCATCGCCTTGACGCCCCAGCAGTCGCGTTCCTCTTTTGAAATGTCCACTGCCCACTGCAACTTTTGAGGAAGATCATCCGGAGTAAATGGAACCGCCGTGTCGCCGGACACTTCACGATTCTCGGGATTGTCCATATACAGAATCAGCGCACCGCGCCCCATCGCTTCGATTAAAGCCGGATGCGTGCCGCCCACTTCGGTAGCCTGCACGTAGGCGTGACAGTGGGATTGCAGTTGCTTGTACCCTTCGCCGTAGATCGCACCCGGAAACAGAATGCGGCTGTCATTCGTCTCCTTCACCTCCTTTATGTAGAAGTCAGCATAAGGCGCATCACCGACAATCACCAGTTTGAAATCGCTTCTCACGCGTTCGAACGACCGCCGCACCAGCAGGGCATTATTCTCCGGCTCCAACCGGCTCACGTAGAGGACGTATTTTCCCGGCTCGAGACCAAGCTGCCGTACGAGCTTCGAGTCCGGTACCGCGCCCACTTCCGCGCCATAGGGAATAAATTGAGAGTCTTTGCCGTAACTCTCAAGATAATATTCGCGAATGCTTTGCGCGTCCGTGATCACCTTTGACGCGCTCCAGGTCGCAATCCACTCAGAGAGGCGGTAATAGGCCTTTGCGACATGGTTCCACTTTTTGCGATGGCGCTCGACGCCGTCGACATTGAGAGCTGTGGGCATCCCCAGCAGCCGTGGCCAGAGCGTGAACATTGCATTTGCGGCATTGCAATAGAGGACCACGTCGAACCGCCGTAGCAGGAGGTGCGCGGTGGAAAGTGCGGTGTGCGCTACGGTATCGAAGTATTTATGCCGGATCGTAGGCAGATGGCGCAAACGGACGCCGCGGTATACGGTTTCACTGTTCTGCTGTCTGCAGTACACCGTAACCTCGTGGCCCCGCTCCACCAGTCGAACGGAGAGCTCTTCCGCGAATGTTTCAAAACCGCCGTAATTAGCTGGAATGCCACGTGTGCCCAGCAGAGCAATACGCATGGGTAGGAGAACAATAGCGGTTCACGCGCCTGCCCTCTTCTCTCCCGCGTTTCCGGCTGCCTGGGACAGCGAAGCGGGAAAACTGACAGGCTGATCGCGAAACCAGCTGGCGATGTACCGGTCGCCGGCACGGCGCTTGCTCATAATAGCGCGGCGCTTGGCTAAAGTTCGCCTGAACCCGCGCGCCAGGAGCGCGAAAGCGGGTAGCGACTTCCATTCCGCTATCAAACAAGCACCGATAACAGCTAGATCGCGAGCCGTTACCGGCAGGAAATGACGGGCATAAAGGGCAGGCGTGGCGTTCTTGATCCGCAGCAGGAAGCGGTTCTTCACGGAATGCATATTGATCAGCGCGGGCTGCGCGCGGCGATTGGAAGGAAGTACATTTCGCACGTGATAAGCCACGGCGGCGGGCGTGTACAGGCATTTCCAGCCAAGCAACTGCGCCCGCCAGGCGACGTCGGCGTCCTCGCGATAAGAGAAAAAATCTTCGTCGAAGAATTCGCCTTGGATTGCGATGTCATCAATCATCCGCCGGCGGTATAAGGCTGCAGCGCCTGTGGCCCCAAAGACCCATTCGGGCCGGTCAAAGCGGCCATCATCCGCCATCCGGCTACCCCGGTCCAAATGACGGAAGCCGGGCGTCATAAAGATCCCCGTCGAATCGAAGCGGGGCTTTACGGGAATGACGAAATCCGAACTCATTCCCAGCAGCTTCCCGCAGACCGAGCCAATCTCGGGATCAGACTCGCCGGCTTCTACCAGCCGTTCAATGAAATCCGGACTCAGGCGCACATCTGGATTCAGCGTGAGCACCCAGTCCGAGTCAGAAGCTTTGATGATCTGGTTCTGCGCGCCGGCAAACCCGTTGTTCTTTTGGTTTCGAATGACGCGGGCACAGTAGCGGTAGCGATGTAGCAGTGACACTGTATCGTCATCGGATGCGTTGTCTACCACCAGCACTTTGACCGGGTGATAGGTCTGTTGAAGAACCTCGTCCAGACAGCGTTCAATGTATTCGGCGCTGTTAAACGTGACGATAGCGACCGTAACCGAGGGCGAGAATTCACTCATCCAGTGCGCACCAGGCTGAAATACACCCGCCAGTACGGATCGAAGCCAAATTTACTTTGCAGCGAATGAATCTCGCGTTCACTCTCCGACAGCGTCTGCTCCACCAATCGGGGCGAGCCGGCGCCGCGAATGGAACGCCAGCGCCAGACGCCGGCTAAAGCTCCACGCAAAGAAGTCCTTAGGTGTCCCTGCCGCGCCGCGCCCACAAGCGAGAGCGTCTGGCCTACCAGGATAGGCCAGGCAAACCGGAGAAGCGTCTGCGCCGGGTAATGTTTGGCGAGTAGAAAAATCTGATTACGAGCTGTCAGAAACAAAACCCGCGAAGAATTCTTCCCCAGGGTTCCCTTGTTCCTGTGCGTAGCGACCGCCATAGGGTCATAGATGCCCGCAAAGCCAGCCAGGGCGCAGCGAACACCAAAATCAACATCCTCGTAATACGCCTCGAACCGCTCATCAAGAAGCCCGACCGCGTCGAACAGGTTACGCCGGAACAGCGCGGCGGTCATTGGGGCAAAACAGATCTGACGTTTTACATTCCAGGGCTCCCCATCCACCCGCCCGTATCCACACCTCCAGGCATGTGCGCCTCGTGACAACAGGTCCCAGGTCCCGTCGATGTGGTCAGCCTGCGACGATTGCAGAAGCTTGCCGGCCGCAAAC
>CBAAAA010000452.1:0-4286 GCA_964658695.1 uncultured Solirubrobacteraceae bacterium
TCCATCTTGCCGCTGCAGAAGCAGGTCTCCTTCGATCCGCGAGGGGTCCGCAGTCAACTCATCTCCTTGATCGTCCGAGTCCCCCCCCTCTCCTTCGGGAGCGAATACATCGCCTTGTCTGGCTTCCGAGGTTTTTAGGGATATCGCCTTCGCGACCTGGTCGGCTTCCCTCTCGTACTGATCGTCGGGCTGTCCAACCGTCAACTTGCCCTGAATGGCTCCTTCCTTCTCGGCCTGGCATTCCGAACACATGCGCTGAATCCGGAAGCGCTGCGCTTTGCCGGGTAGGAAAGGAGCCGCACCCTGTTGCACAACATGGGTCAACTCATGTGCCAATAGCTCACGGCCGCCCGAAGTTTGCGGGTTGTAGGTTCCGTTGCTGAAGAAGATGTCGGACCCGGTAGTGAAAGCCAAAGCGTCTACGGCGCGATTTAACGAGTGGGATTCGGAGCCCGTGTGTATCCTTACGCTGCTGAAATCGGCGCCGAAAGCCGATTCCATTTGGCCGCGTGTTGCCGCATCCAGCGACCGGCCACCGCCACGCGACCGTTCTATTGCCGACTCGACATCCGGCATGACCTCACCTGCGCCTGCTTCGGAAGGCTCTTGTCTGGCGATTGCAAGAACGCGCTGGACGTAATGGTTGCCGTACTGCCGTTGTAATCGCAGCAAAAACTGTTGGGATTGTGACCCGGAGGCGCGCGTCATGCGGCCAAGAGTTAACGCGTGGCTGTGGGTACTGGGCCCGGTCGCTTCATGCCTGTTCAGCAGTCTGGGCCGATCGGGATAGGGGGCGGCGGTTGTTTCTTTGGCCTGCGAAATATCCGCGGCGTGCAAGCCGGCCGGCTTGTTTGCCGGTTTGAGCTCGGCCTTAGAATACATAAGAAGTCCTCCGGCGATCCCACGGCGGTCCCTTAACCAAGTCAACTGTAGGCCGCGGGGTTAGTTGCCCCGCTCAGCCTGACCGGCGCCGCGGAGTCGAACGTGCACAGCCTGTTATATCACGATTGAGAGCTGCGTGTTGTTGAAGACGGTTGGGTTTGTCGAAGATCGCGAGCCATCCTTGTGCCGTGTCTCGAGAGGAAATTTGGTCCAGTGCGGCGGCTGCTCCGGCTGTTGATCGGCGCAGTGTCTTTGGTTCTGCTGCTGGCGTGCGGAAGTCTGATGCTCCTCCTGGTGGCGCGCGCAATCGATCGTATGCACGACTGGAAATTAGCAGTGCCCTGGAGGCGTCTAAGCGGGATCGGGTTCAAAAGACATCAAGATAGTCAGTACCGGAGAAATCCTCGCCGGACTGCTGCCAGAGCGGCCTCTGTCCGGCTTCCAACCCCAAGCTTTTCGATCACCGCCGCCACATGAGTTTTCACCGTGCTTTCCGACACGTTAACTTGAAAGGCGATCTCCTTGTTCGACAATCCCTGGGCAAGCAGCCTCAAAACCTGGCGCTCCCGCTCGGTTAAAGACCTGCCGTTGGCTGCTTCCAGCAGTTTTGCTCCCACCGGCGGCGAAACATAACGCGCGCCGCGGTGAATGGTCCGGATCGCCAAAACCAACTCGTCTTCTTTGGCATCCTTCAGTAAGAATCCGCGCGCTCCGGCGTGCATCGCGCGATCAATGTCTTCATCCCCGTCATAGGTCGTAAAAACAAGGATTCTCGCTCTAGGGAATTCCTCCGGAATTCGCGTGGTCGCCTCAAAGCCACTCAGACGTGGCATTTGCAGATCCAACACCGCGACGTCAGGCTTGTAAATGCGATATAACGTAACCGCCTCGACGCCGTCGGAAGCTTGCGCCTCCACTGTCATGTCATCTTCGCTGGCCAGAAGCAGCGCCATTCCGTTTCGAGTAACCGGATGATCATCCGCTATCAGCAGCCGAATCATTTTCCCGGCCCCGGATTGCGAGTCACTCATAGATGGGCTCCTCCTTTCCAGGAATTTACGCGTTTGTCATCGGAGCCAGGTGGTAAGGAACGGACACGCTGACACTGGTGCCCTTGCCATGGACGCTCTCCAGATTGAAGTCCGCGTTCAGCCTGGCCGCGCGAGCCCGCATGCCGGTGATTCCGAAGCCCCGCTCTACCGCCTCTTCAGGACTGAAGCCGACACCATCGTCGCGCAAGGCTAAAGTCACGCGCTCTACTTCGAAAGTCAAATCCACAAAGATGCAATGGGCGCTTGCATATCGCTGGGCATTGCTTAGAACTTCCTGACAGATCCTGATCAGGTTTTGCGTGGTCTTCTGATCCAGAGGGTGGACCTCTCCGCTCACCCGAAGTTCAAAGGTGAGGTCTGTAGCGCCCGTTGCCGCTTCCAGCAGCGTGCGAAGCCTCTGCTCCAAATCAAAAGATGCCTCTGGCGCTTCCATTAAATTCACGACTGAATTGCGTGCCTCACGAAGCCCCTCGCGTGCCAGTGTCTGCCCTCGACGTATACAGGCCAGAGTGGTCGCATCATCCCGGACGGCGTATTTTGCCGCGGCTTGCAGTTGCATCAGGATGCCAGTGAAGTACTGCGTCAGCGAGTCATGCATCTCCCGCGCAATCCGATTCCGCTCTTCCAGGGTCGCTGTTAGATTTGCCCGCTGGACGAGACGGGCAAGATGTACGGCGAACGCAAGATAACGGGCCAAGGTCTGTAGTAGCTCCTCTTCCTGTTGCGGGAAGGACGGACGGTTCCGGTCGATCAGTTGAATCAGACCGAGCAGCCTTCTGCCCAGGTGAACGGGAATCCAATCGCTTCCGGCAGCCCTGCTGATTGGATGCACCCCGGCGTCCTCCTCAGCGGCAAGCAAGCTCCGCAGAAGCCGGCCAGCCTCGGCATATCCCGCGGCAGCCTGTCCCGGAAGCTCTACTGCGTTCGCGTCCGGCAATACAAGAGCGAGGTGGAGGGCTTCCGTACCTGCGTCGTACTCAAACCATCTCAGACCGCGCGCCGATGAATGTGACAAGATCTCGCTCAGCGCAATGCGGACCGCCTTAATAGGGTTCGCCTCAGCGCCCAACTCGCTTAGATATTTGGTTAGCACTTCGTTCGTTCTGGTTAGCTCTGCTGCTTCCATCGCCCGTTTTACAGCGCGCCGCCACCAGAAAATCGCAATCGCGACGAATGCCGCGGCCAGCGTTCCAAGAGCAGCGGCGACCCGGCCCCAGTCCACCCGCCGGTACCAGACTCTGCGAGAAACAACCTGAAGGTCACTGAAGGAGCGCGCCAGCAGCAACAGCGTATAGCCAAACACTTCCCGATCCGAACCCACATCCAGGATGCCGGTCGCGATGATGGAGTCCCCGGCTTGCGGCAGGTACCCTTGATAGCCCGTTACGATTGGGATCGTTGCCGATAACTTATATCGCCCTTGACCGATCACTAACTCCAGGTTTCCGGCATTCACCCGCGAGGATGTAACCAAACCGTCCACCTTCAGTAGTGTGCCATTCAGATTCGCGTCTATCGCCGTGCCGGCTTCGGCCTCAACGGGCACTGCAACTTCCTTCACAGACGCCTGTTTCACCCGGGCGCCGGTGATACACAGCAGTAATCGCGCATCGGCGTCTAGCAGCCCGATCACATCGATGCTTTGACCGACCCTGTAGCCCTCTGCCGGAGCCGCAAGATGAATAGAAATTCCACGCCGCTTTTGCTGAATGTGCAGGCTTTGCAGCGCAGGATCGAGCATTGTCACCTGCCCTCGGACATGCACGATATCGCCAATCTTAGTAGCCGAACGAACTGTAAGAAGCTCGTCGATCGGAACGATGGGCAGATCCCATACAATCCGGGGCGATTTGATTGTTCTGATCCCGGCGCAACTGTCCATGAACAGTGTGCCGCGAGTTCCGACGACGCCGTAGACTCCGGTCAGTTCCGCAGTGGCGTGAACTAAGCGGTCGGGATCACACGCCTCAGAATGAGCAACCGCTACCAACATTACGTTGCCTGTGCGCAAGCGAAGAAGTAAGCGAGTGGTACGAGGAAGACTTGTTGGAAGGACCTCGAGAATAAAGCCTGTAAGCTTCGCCTCAACGTTGGTTAGAACCGAGGGACTCGGTGGACTGTCGCCCAGATCCAAGGCCGCAGGCAATGGATCATGGCCTGTCACGACCATGCGTTCGGCTCTGACAATCGGATCTAATCCGCCCTTGGCGGTCCGCCCCGAAATCGAAACCCAGTCACCCGCGGTGGGCAGGAAGCCACTTTGCGGTGGGAATACAAACAGCCCCTGCTCATGCGCTTGCACAAATAACCAGTCCGGCGTTCTGGAGGCCAGCAACACTTGAGCTTTGAAAT
>CBAAAA010000453.1:0-4283 GCA_964658695.1 uncultured Solirubrobacteraceae bacterium
GAATGAGATGCCGTGGATTCTGAGGTTAGTCCCGCGCGTCTTGGGAAGCGAGGCCACCACCGGCTCCACGTTGTACCGCCAGAACTGCTCCGGTTGTCATCGACTCGATTTGAAGGGGAGCCCGCCGGAGTTTCCATCCCTGGTGGACGTCGGGTCCAGGCTCTCGCGAGATCAGGTGAACAGCATGGTGGTCAACGGCGGCGGCCGAATGCCAGGTTTCGGCCGGCTCGGAAACGATGTTGTCTCGGCCATTGTGGATTACGTCACCACCGGCAAGGACACTTCGCTTGACGGGTCGGAGCATCAGAAGAAGCTTTCCTATGCCGGGCTCAAGTACGGGATTGACGGCTATAACCAATTCCTTGATCCGCAAGGCTATCCTGCCGTGACGCCTCCCTGGGGCATGCTGAGCGCGCTGAACCTGGACACCCTCCAATACGTCTGGAAACAGCCGTTCGGGGAATTTCCGGAGTTGGTGGCGAAAGGCATCCGCAATACCGGCTCAGAGAACTACGGCGGCGGCGTGGTGACTGCCGGTGGCTTGCTCTTCATCGGCGCCACCGACCACGACCGGAAGTTTCATGTGTTCGATAGCCGCACCGGCAAGTTGGTTTGGGAGACCGAGCTGCCATTTGGCGGCAATGCGACGCCCGCAGTTTACGAGGTGAATGGCCGTGAGTTTGTCGTGATTGCGGCAGGCGGCGGAAGACGCGGGGAGACGCGCAGCGGAGGCAGCTACGTAGCATTCGCCCTTCCTTGATGGTCTTCGGGAAGGTCACGATCTTTACGCACCCTTTACAAATCTGGTTTGGCGTTTCACAACGACTTTACAAGTCTTTGCTGAGAT
This sequence comes from uncultured Solirubrobacteraceae bacterium, assembly GCA_964658695.1. Lineage (GTDB taxonomy): Bacteria > Acidobacteriota > Terriglobia > Bryobacterales > Bryobacteraceae > Bog-105. The sequence continues at coordinate 848 of CBAAAA010000453.1, forward strand.
AGGGACAACAAAGCCGATGAGCAGCCTACAAATTCCGCTTTCGCCCTTTTATCAACCGACCGCCGGAGCATCGTATGCCCGGGAAACGGAGTCCCGTCCTACGGGATTGGTTGAACCGGTTGCCCCGCGGCAGATCCTGATGATTTCCGCAGATGCGGAGCTTTGTAGCTCCGCCGCTGAGCTGCTTCGATGTGCCGGCTTCGATCTGAAGGCGGTTCACGACAGCGCGCAGGGCCTGACAGAGTGCGTGGACCCGGCGTACAGTCTGGTGATTGTGGATGCCGTGCTGCCGGTTCTGGATGGTCTGGGCCTCATCCATGAGCTGCGCTCCCGTAGCGCCGTTCCCGTCTTGCTGATTGCGACGTCGGAGGAGCATTGCACGGCCGCTCTCGAAGCGGGCGCCGACGATTTCGTGCTTCGACCAGTGGGGTTGCGCGAATTGTTGACGCGCTCGCATGCGCTTCTCCGCAAGGTGGGCCGGCTCAGTGGCTCGGTGTGTAACGTGCTGCGCTGCGATGAGCTTTCGGTGAACATCAAAACGCAGGAAGCTTTTGTGGCCGACCGGCCGCTCTCGCTGACCAACATCGAGTTTGCGATTTTGAAGTGCCTGGTGAGAAGTGCAGGCAAGATCGTATCCCGCGATGAACTGGCGGCAGTGCTTTACCAGCGCAAATCCACGCCATTCGAGCGCTCGATTGACGTTCACATCAGTCATTTACGGAAAAAGATCGAAGCAGCAGGCAAGAGCGGTATCCGGACCATCCGCGGAATCGGATATTTGCTCGCTGTGGCTCACTAATGCCAGACCCCGCGGCACGCTTAGGCGGCCGAGTCTCTGGCGTGCACCCTTGCAAGACGAATCGCAACCTCCAGCCCCTTCGGCGTACGATTACGACAGCTGACAGCGCCGCCACAGGCCTCAATGCAGCTGCGCACAATCGCTAATCCCAGGCCCGCCCCACCGGTCTCTCGCTGACGGGCAAACTCTGGTCGATAAAACGGGCGGAACACGTTCTCCAGTTCGTTTTCAGGAAGACCAGGGCCGTTGTCGGCCACTGTGATCGTGACTTCATCGCCGCGCTCGCTTGCAGACACCAGAATCGGGCCGGCATGAGACGCATAGCGGACGGCGTTCCTAACCAGATTGGCCAGTGAACGGAACAGATATTCCGGCTGCGCGATCACTTCGGCCTTCGAATCGATTTGGGTCTCTATGACAGCATCATTAGAGCTCTCACGCTGTAAAACCCGGCGAACCGTGTCGGCGACATTCACGTGCTCGAGTTCAACCGAGGAGTCAATGCTCTGCGACTTGGAGAAGGCAAGCAATTCGCTCACAAGGCTGGACATGTGCTCCACCTCCTCGCGAACGTCGGCCACGTAATCAACCTGCGTTTCCCCGGCACGCTGCTCCACGATGGCGAGCGCCAGCTGCGCACGCGCGATCGGCGATGAGAGCTCGTGAGCAATGTCGCTGAGGAATCGCCGCTGGCCATGCACTAAGCCGGACAGGCGTTGGGCCATACGGCCAATAGAGTCACTGAGGCTGCCAAGTTCATCTTTTCGCCTGGTTGCGACTTGAATTTCAAAGTGGCCCTCGGCGATTCTGCCGGTAGCCGCGGTAAGCTGCGCCACCGCGCGAGTAAGTCCCCGGACCAGCGGCAGCCAGCAAGCCACTGACACCAGGATGGTAGCGGCTACCACTCCCAACCACGCCTTCAAATCGAAGAAGAAAGGCTGCGTCCAGAAACTGGAGAAGCGCCAGACGATCATGGCGTGCATCGGGGGCGCTCCGGTTCGTCCCGCTCTCTGAGGAAACCAGGGAAGATGAACACTGGCCCAATACTCGGGAGGGTCATTCACCTTAGTCAGATTAAGCTGTGGGATTTGCCGCGCTTGTGCTGCCTGCAGGTCCGAAGGCTGCATGTCGGGACGCCGCATCTCAGGACGCCCCCGCACCGAACGCGGGTTATCAGACGCTGGGTTATCAGGGGGCGGATTATCAGAGCCTGGGATCTCAGGACGGCCCATGTCTTGACGACCCATGTCCGGAAGGCCACCAGGATCCGCGCGGCTCATGTCAGATGGCGGCGTTTCAGGGTTAGCCCTTCCCTGCGCTGGCGGACGGAACCCTCCGGTCTCCCACTCGCGCCGGAAACGACGCCGGTTCTCATTTCTAAACGAGGCCACAAATTTCTCCGGCAGTTTCACCGGATGACCCGCGATCTGATCTCCGAACTCACTAAACAGATAAAAGTGTGCCGGGTAGCTTTCCGCTGCCTGATCGAGAATGTGTGTCCAGGAATCTGGCGTACTTGACACCAGTTGGAGAGCTAGTAGCCGGGAGACCGATAGCATGCGGTCGCGCGCTGGAGTCAGGAAAAACGAACCGAGGTCCAGCTGAAACTGGCTCCGGGCGAAGACCGAAAACACCAATGCCAGCAGAGCGATATTCAGGAAAGCGACCAGAAGAATTTTGAGCGACAGCGTGGGACGGGGGAACTTCATACTGCGGCCTCGACTCCCGGCTTCCGCATCATGTACCCGACACTGCGCACTGTAATAATGAAGCGGGGCGACTTCGGATCATCTCCAAGCTTGCGGCGAATGGAAGAGATGTGAACGTCGATCGACCGGTCGAATACGTCAAAGTTCCGATCCGCCACCTCAAGGAGCAATTGCTCCCTTGTCTTCACCCGCCCGGCCGCCTTGGCCAGGGACGCGAGCAGATCGAATTCAACAGCTGTGAGCAGAAGAGCTTCCCCGCCGAGAGTGGCGCTGCGTGAGTTTTCCTCAACCGATAAATCACCGACCGTAATGGGGAGATGCTGCTGAGAACGCTCTGAGTTCGTGATGAGCGAGCGGCGAATCACCGCACGAAGGCGAGCCAGCAACTCTCTTGACGAAAAAGTCTTGGGCAGATAGTCGTCTGCGCCCAGTTCAAGGCCCACGATGCGATCGGATTCTTCACCGCGCCCGGTCAACATCAATACCGGGACCTTCGATTTTTCGCGCAGCGTCCGGAGCACCTGCAAGCCGTCCATGCCTGGAAGCATGACGTCAAGGATGACGGCGGCAAAGGGGTCGCGAAGAGCGATCTCAAGACCGGTCGGGCCCGTATTGGCTACCGTGACGTGATAGCCCATTGGTTCCAGGTAGTCGCGAACCAGCCGGCAGAGCTTCGTATCGTCGTCCACGATAAGGACTTGAGTTGCCGAATCTGTGAGCGGCGTAACCATCTTACCTTCTATTTATTGCATCATTCGGGAAATCAAAATCGATGGTTTACTGTACCTTTACAAATTTGCGTGATTGATACACAAGGTCTTTACAAGCAACTGATCTACTGGGTTCAGACACGGAATCGCCGCCCTCGTCCGGGGACACCCCAACCCCCAACCCCCCAAAGTTCCCGGCAGACAGGAGGGCGGCGAAC
>CBAAAA010000454.1:0-4276 GCA_964658695.1 uncultured Solirubrobacteraceae bacterium
ATTCAGGGGAGCAGGTCAACCTCGCTATCACTTCAGATAACCCTTTGGACGGAAAGGGAGTGAGGTCAGCATGTAACTATAGTTATGCGACCAGCAGCAGCACTATTTACGGCGTTGGTCACGGAATGTAGTCTGTCTTTTATACATCAGCACAGCATCGTAGTCAGGCGCATGTACCATAATCGAGATTTGCAGTGGGTCCCCTTCGGCAATAGAATCAACACAAGGGAGACGACCCAGATCGGGAGGCACTCTCTGCAAGATACCGCCTCTGGACGCCTTCCGCGGAAGGCTTGGATGGCGGATCGTCTCAGCGACCCGCAAAGTGCCGTGCAACTATAGGTGTAAGCAACTCTTACTCCGCCCGTCGTTCTACCCCGTTCAGCGTCGGCGCACTCTTTGACCAACTCGTATGATCCAAAATAGATGAGCCACCGAGTGGCTGGGAAAGAGAAGAACGGAGAGATAATTCAGTGAATCATTCCGCCCGCCGAGTCAATGAACTGAGCAGACAACTTGGCAGCAAACGCTACCTTGAGATTGGTGTGAGGACAGGTGAAACGTTCCGCGACGTTGCAATTGCAGATCGGACAGGCGTGGATCCTAGATTTACTTTCGATACAAACGAACTGGCGGGCGAATCGACTCGTTTGGCCGAATGTACCAGCGATCAATTCTTTTCGAGTGAACCTTTCTCTCCGGCGTATGATGTTGCCTTTATCGACGGCCTGCATACTTTCGAACAGGTTGTTCGGGATTTGTCAAACACATTATTACTGACGCATCAACGATCAGCGATCGTCATCGACGACACCTTACCGAGCGACGTATATTCTACAATTCCAGACTCTGAAAGTGCCCAACGCCACAGAAAAGCTGGGGGCGGCAACAGCAACGCTTGGAATGGCGACGTCTTCAAGACTGTATTCTACATTCATGATTTTCTTCCCGGCCTGAACTATCGCACGATTATCGGTTCTGGCAACCCGCAGACTCTGGTCTGGCGTACCCAGGGATTTCGACCGCCCTTGTTCAACAATCTGGAGAGAATCTCCCGCTTAACCTATTTTGATCTTTGGGATCACATTGCAGTATTACGGGCAACCAGTGAAGCGGATGCAATCAACGTTTGCGTGGCCGAGATCAAGGCTCTATCCTAAGTGCCGCTGTGAAAATGACAGGGCGATGCTGACGTGTGGAGTATAAAGAGCTTGATTAAAAGTATACGAATTCCCCTGCGCGCGATGTTACATGGCACCGTCTGATTCTCTATTACACACAGATCGACAAGTTTCGTTGAATCATATCCAGTAGATCGGCAATGCTTGCTTTGCTTTCAGGAAACACTAGAAAGTTCAGTTTCGCAGATGTCTGAGTCACGGTCCGGTGCATCGATCAGCACGGATGAGCGGCCAAGGCGAGGGCTGCCGAGATCTCGCTCTTTACAATCTCCATCTCGCCCACCAGACTCTGTGGCGGAGCAAATTTCCGTTGCAGTCTACCGTGTTCGATCAAGTCGATCCAGCCTTGGATGACTACCGGCCAACAATAGCAATGCTTCCAGTGATTGTAACCGATCCGTCCCATCGTTTCGCGTAATGCCCGGCGCTCCGAGAGTACTTGCAGATGGGCCTCGAACTCGATCAACGGGCAGATGATGCCACCGACATGGTCGTTGGCGCCGCCGCATTGTGGAGTGGCCAGCCACGGCTTCTGATGTGACATCGCCTCCAATATAGTGAGCGGAGAGCCTTCTCCCAAGGACGCGAGTACGATCACGTCAGATGCCTGCATCGCTGCCGAAGCCCATTCACGTGGCAGTCCAGGGATGAAGAGAATCTCTGGGCGCTTCGCGAGTTCAGCCATCACCTTCTCGCGATAGCCACTCTCGTCGGCTTCGTGACCGATCATGACAAACTGCCATGTTTCAGGCAGTGTCGGCAAAGACTGGATGAGCCCTATATGATTCTTGACCGACCAGAGATTGGCGACGTGAAGAATGAGAAATCGATCGTCGGCGATCCTAAATCGCTTGCGGAAGTCCCCGGCCGCCGGCACCTGAACGGTCGCGTTCGGCAAATAGACCGCATCAATCCCAGCGCTTTGCATAAAGCGGGTGTCCGGGCCGCTGCGGGTCATCACCAAAGGGACGGTCGCGGATTGCATGATGCTAGCCAATCGAGCGGAAAACTGCGCATTGTCTTTCCAGCGGCTGTACCCTTGTTCGTTGATGATAGGTTGAAGCAACAAACGTGTCTGCGGGGGGTGCCGGAGGCGTTCCATTCCCCAAATAATTGATCCCAAGGGATCCTGAACAAGGATACAAGTTCCGAGTTCTCCCGATGCTACAGTTTGCCGAGCAGCGGATGGTAGATCGGCATAATCGATGCCCGTGATCTTGACGCCGTTAAACCGGTCCGTATGTCGGTCGGGATGAGGTTGCGTCATCACGTTAACGTCGTAGCCGGCTTTGGCCAATTCGGTAGCCATCTGTCCCATGCGCGACTCCAGGCCACCGACGGACGGCCAGAAATGACTACAGACGATGAGGACCCGTTTTTTGACGGGAGAAGCGGGGTCAACCAGCACCCGTGGGAAGGGCTTTATGCCGGTGATCCGCATATCATGAGAACGACACAAGACGGATTCGAGCGTCTCCTGCTTCAGGTCGGTCAGTCCGACCTCATGCAGGATCATTCCCAGAGAGTGTGGTGTGTACAACCAGGAGGGGCAATGTTGTGGATCCATTTGGGATGGATCACCGTACAAGCACGAAATGACCTTCTCCACATCTGAGTTGGACGTGCCCGCGGCAGACTGCAGCACATTCTGACAAGTGCTAATCAGGTTCAGCGTTTCCAGGGTTAGCCTTCCGCCAGGCTTCAACACCCGCACCCATTCGCGTAGGATGTCGACGATCTCGCCACGCCGAAAGAGTTCAACGACATGTACCGAAAGGAGTTCCTCCACAAAGTTGTTTTCAAAGCCCGGCAAAGTTCTTATGTCACAACTCACATCTGGCAGCGGCCCTCCATCCGCCGGTGCGCAAGCAACATTTGAATATCCTGGTAGGGATATGGAGCACGAGCCGAGCTTCAGTTTCATCGCATTCCTAAACTACAGCTGGGTCTGTGTCATTGCACGCACCGGTAACCGCGAGCCAGGCTGGAGCGGCGCCACTCTACTCCGTGAGTGCACAGCAAAGTAATCCATCAGTTTCTGAGAAAACATCTGCGCGGAGGCGATCGGATAATATTTCTGCAGCTCCTGCCGGCACGCTTCTCCGTTCACTTTTTCAACGATAGCCCTAAAGCTTTTTGGCTTGATACGATCGATGATCTCTCGCGGGCTCTCGACGACCAGTTCGACGATACCCATTTCTACGGCGGTTTGGGCATAGGCCGGAGTTCTGCTGACAAAGGGTACGACCCCCAGGGCCAATGCGACCAGCATCTTGTTATTACTTTTTTGTAGTCCGGCAATCGTGGCGTCGTGGATCAAAATACAAAAGTCCATGGAGGACAATATAGCCGGGAAGGTTTCCAAGACCCAGGCGCTTGTCGCTAGCTGCGGGAACCTCGTGTTGATCTGCGCGACATAATCCTGATTTGTCAGCACTCTAACATCCGCAACCTCATCGGCCTTTGCCACTTCCAGCAAGTAGGGCAGGGCAGGCACGATGTTTGGCGCATTGCCAAACCAGCAGCCATGCAGCTTGCTTCCCGCACGCGAATGTATTTCCGGCAAACATGAGCCAATGTAATCGATAGGATCCTGGATCACCCACATCGCCTCGACATCGGAAAACCCGTACTCCCGCTGTAGGATCTGCTGCCGGTAAGTAGTATCGACCACCACAATCGAGACCAGGCGGATGAACCGGTTAAACGTCTCCGCGTCCGCCTTCAGGCTACCAAGGCCAAGATCGCCATAATCATCAATATCGTAAATGACGATTCCTCCGGTGCCTCTGACAAACTGCGCAAGTCCCACCACCTCTGCGTTCACGATCTTCTGCACAAAGAAAATGTCGGGAGGATTCTCCAGGGAAAACCCAAAGCTGGTGCGATATCCGAGTTTGGCTAGTTCCCTGGCTAACCCAAAGCATCGGAGGCGGGAGCTGGCCGAATTCACCGTAGCCGCGGGGTAGAACGCTATACTCAGTTGCTCCGGCTCGAGAGCTTCCATCTACACGTCCCCATAAAAGGAAGCTACACACTGCACGACATAGTCGACATCTTCGTCGCTCATCTTCAGATGACAAGGCAGGGAAATG
>CBAAAA010000455.1:0-4255 GCA_964658695.1 uncultured Solirubrobacteraceae bacterium
GGGCTCAGGCTGCTGGGTTTGCCGGTTGACGTCGATCAGGTCGCCATTGATGCGGCTTATAACCTCCCTGGACGGCGCATCCAGAGCAACCAGCGGATTTAACGTTTTCAACTCGCTCCGCTGCGCCACAGTGAGATCTCCTCCTGAGACGCCGCCGTTCGTATGGACGGTTAAAAGGTACTCGTCAGAGTGGTTTGCGCCAACCGGGAAGCCGACGCTGGCAGCCTGAATGCCGGCCGCACTGATCAGGGCAGCCGCTAACCAAACGTTCGAGCCTCGGGAATGCGTGGAGGTGTGCAACATCAGCCTTCCTTCACCGTCAACCGATGAACGCTCTGAGCGAAGAGCTGATAAAAGAGAAAGAACGGGATAAGCACAATGGCCGGGATCGCCATCCACCAGTAGGAGCTAACGACGCTGATATCGCGCATCGCGCTCAGCATGGTTCCCCAACTCGACATGGGCTCTGAGATACCCAGTCCCAGGAAGGACAGAGTCACCTCCGCGGCGATGTACTGCGGGATCAACAGAGCTGCCTGGGCAAGTAGCACACCGTAAGTCTCAGGAATCAGGTGACGCCACATCAAGTACCGGCCGGATGCGCCGAATTGTCCGGCGGCTAAAACGAACGGGAAAGTCTTCGCGCTCATGACGACACCACGCACCATACGCGCGGGACGCGCCCATCCGAGAATTCCGATAACGGCGATCAGCAGGAAGAGGACGCGTTCAGAACTGATGGCCAAGGGCAGTAACGCCCGGATCCCAAGCAGCATGTAGATCCAGGGCAGGGCAAGAAAAAGCTCACTTCCCCGCATCAGCAGGTTGTCTCCCCAACCGCCGTAAAAGCCCGCAAACAGACCTGCCAGAGTACCGATGGAAAGAGTCAGAAAGGCGGCGAGCCAGCCCACCGCCACCGAAAGCTGTCCTCCAGCAAGAAATCGCGAAAACTGATCCCGGCCATAAGCATCACTGCCGAACAAGAAAATATGGGCTGGTTCTCGCACTCCGAATAAGTGCACGGAACACGGAATGATCCCCAAAATCCGGTACGACGAGCCAGGCACTAGAAAGGAGATGGACGCCGCATGAACGGTTGAATCCGGCAGGCTGACAAACGGACGCCAATGAAACGTACCAGCGTTGTCAATGAAGTGGATGGCCGTGGGAGGCGCAAAAGGAACTTCGCGAAATTGCTCGGCGAAGTCATACGGGGCAATGAAGTCAGCGAGCAAAAGGATTGCATGGCCGGCGAGCAAGCAAACGAGAATGGAGCCAAACTGGATGGTTCGCATTGGCGAATCAGGCTGCTCCCCTCAGCCGCGGATCATGGTAATGAAGAGCCAGGTCAGCCAGCAGATTTCCCCCTATGAGGACAGCGGCGAAACAGAGAACGGCCGCGATGATTACGTATGGATCACGCGCGATGACTGCATCCAGAAAGAGTGGACCGACGCCTGGCCAGGCAAACAGGACTTCGGTGACAAGAGAAGCGCTCAGGAGTGCTCCAATCGAAGTTCCGCCCATCGAGATCAGCGCATTTGCGGCTGCAGGCAACAGGTGACGCAAGAACAAAACCCGGTTCCCGATTCCATGCGCCCGAGCGGATCTCACAAATGGGGACTTCGCGACGTCCAGCACGGCGGCGCGCGTATGCCAGAACACGGGAGGAACGGCGAGCGCGGTCTGCACCAGGACCGGCAGCGCCATGTGTCTGAGAAGATCCCAGGCGCGGACGGTTTCCGGGCTGGACGCCAGTTGCGGGGAGTACATGCCGCCGACCGGAAACAATCCGGTTCGGGCCGCTGCAATCAATGCGAGGGAGCAGAGCACCACTTCCGGTACTGTATGGAGAAGCGTCGAGGAAAGATTGGCGAGACGGTTCGTCCAGGGCGCATCGGCGGCGGCACACCAGACGCCGGCGGCGAGACCGATCAGCCAGGCCAGCAGCAGCGACGGGATCGAAAGCATGAGCGTATTTCGAAGCCTGGGCAGCAACAAATCAATGACCGGACGATTGGAGGCGAACGAAATTCCGAAGTCACCCCGGAGGGCGGATTCATTCCAGGCTACATAGCGCGCCAAAGCCGGCTGCGATAAACCATGAGCGGCCCTCAGAGCCGATACCGTATCGGCGGAAACACGCGGATCGACGCGCATTTCATCGAAAAACGTGCCGGGGACAAAATCGAGCAGCACGAAACACCCGCCGGAGATTAACGCCAGCAGAACAAACGTTGAGGTGATGCGTTCGATTGCGTATCTGGCGAATTTCATGTGGTGTATTCGAGTTCGGGCTCCAGTTGGAGGCGGTTGAAAGTGGTCTTGCCGTTTGCGACGAGCCTTCCTTCTTCCAGCAACCTTCCTTGTTCGAGCAGCAGGACTTTATCGGTCAGAGCCGCCGCCAGACCCAGGTCGTGAGTGACCAGCAAGTAGCTCAAGTTACGCCAGCGTTGGAGATCCAGCAGCAGATTGACGATTTGCCCGCGCACCGAAACGTCAAGGCCGGACAACGACTCATCAAGAAGTAAAAGCCTGGGGTTCGCGGCGAGAGCTCGAGCGATTGCTAAACGAGTTCTCTGGCCACCGCTGAACTGCCAAGCCTTTCGCCGGGCGCATTGGCGCGAAAGCCCGGTAACATCCAAAAGTTCAGAGACGACATGCCGATGGCTTTGGCGCCTTCCCTGCGAAAAGATGCGGAGCGGTTCCGCGACGATTTCAAAGGCGGTGAAACGCGGATTGAGACTCGCGCCAGGGTCCTGAAAAATCATCTGCACCGGAGCTGTTCGCGCCCATTTACGGATGCCGAGAGGCAGGCCTTCGAAGAGAACACTGCCTGCATCAGGACACTCCAGGGAACAAAGACAACGCAGCAGTGTTGACTTTCCAGATCCGGAGGGGCCAGTTAATGCCGCGATGCTGAATGGTTCAAGCGTGAAGCTGATGTCGTTCAGCACCCGCCTCTCGCCCTGACGCTCGGCGCGGTAGTTCTTAATCAGATGTCTCGCTTCCAGCAGCGGGCTAGTCATAGAGAAGACAGCGCACCTCCCGGGTCGAGGTTACGGGCAACAGGGTGGGATTCACCCCAGAACAGGTAGGGCGCCGATGAATGCAACGGCTTACGAAGCGGCAGCCAGTCTGTGCCACGCCAGTCTGTCCCAAGTTGGTATTCACCAGGACGCCCGGGATGGTCTTCATGCGAACTGAGTCGTGGTCAAATCGCCGCGCCGGCAATTGGAAGCAGTTCATCAGGGCGCGGGTATAAGGATGCAAAGGCTGCGAAAGAACTTCCTGGGTTGGCCCCGATTCGATGAGCTGTCCGGCATAAAATACACTCAGGCGTTTCGTCGTCGCCCGCAGCACTGCCGGATCGTGAGATGCGATGACCAGGGCCATTTTCGCGGCGGAACCGCGGGAATGAAGAAGTTCGGCGATATGGGTCCGGGACCGGACATCCAGGGCGTGCATCGGTTCGTCGGCGAGCAGCAACGCCGGACGGCAGACCAGCGACCGGGCGATCAGCACCCGTTGACGCTGGCCGCCGCTCAATTGGTGCGGCCACGCGCGGAAGGTCCGCTGCGAGTCCAATCCAACGCTGTCCAGCGCATCCAGGGCTGCTTCCCGACTCTCGGGACCGGACACTGTAGAGTGCGCCCGCACCACTTCCGCCACTTGTTCCCCAATCCGGCGAACGGGATTGAATGCGGAGCCTGCTTCTTGCGTCACAAACCCGATTTCGGCTCCCCGGATAGTACGGAGGACGGGTTCGGTCTCAGCCAGCAGGTTACGGCCTCCGAACAAGACTGATCCGAGTGTGGTCGCGCTGGAACGCAGAAGATTGCTCATGGAGAGCAGCAGAGTACTCTTTCCTGATCCGGACTCGCCGAAAACTCCAAGCGCACCTCCGGCAGGAACGTCGAGATGGACGTCTTCCAGCGCGGGAACTCCGGACTGTTGGCCACCTCGCATTTGATACGAAACGGTCAATGCGCGGACCGACAACAAGGGCGTTGACGCACTGCGGGTGTCGGAGTCACTGAACGCAGGCGCCATTCTCTTTAGGAGCATGGACGATTAAGCTAGTTTAACCATGGTATGACACTCCCCTATCATTGGCGCAACACATAAGTGGATAAATCAGGAAATGAAGTAGGAAAGAAGCTTCTAGACAGCTATCGCAGTCTGAAGAATAATGGCGAACGGTCTGCAAGATTCCGGTAAGTCACAAACGATACAGGCGGCCAAGAATTTACCT
>CBAAAA010000456.1:0-4253 GCA_964658695.1 uncultured Solirubrobacteraceae bacterium
TGGCGATCCGGATGATGGCGGCCGCTCCTTTGCCGTGGTACGAATCCCCCACATTGCAGAAGACAGTCCGTATCGCGTGCAGACATTATTTCGATCGAACACCTGTGGCGTGCATCAACTGTTCGCTGTAGTCAACCGGGCTCCCTCATCCGAAGTAGTGCGGCGAGTCAAGCCAGTGCGGGTGGCCTGTAAGGCATTCTGAGCCCGGCGGTTCACTCAGCGGGACGGGAGCGTTGGATATGCATATGCGCCTTACCGGTCTCGTTGACTTGCTTGGTCCTGGGAAGGCAAGCTAAGCCGTAAGCAATTCATCTGATTTCTAATCAGAAATCAATCAAGGGCTATAGCTAACGCGTACGAGACATCTCCCGTAAGTTGCGGCGCCGCGTTAAGCACGACTTCGAACTATATCTAACTGTTCTCTCCAACTTACAGAAGGACCAAAATGTGTGCACTCATCCCGGATTCACGAGAAAGGCGAACTTATGTCAATTAGAAATCTGATTCAGCAAAGCGGCTGCGCTGCTTGTTTATTACGCAGGGCTGTCGTGTTGTTTGCGATCCTGCTAGCGGCTTTTTTTAGAGTCGAAGCGCAGCAGTTGAATGCCGCAGACCCTGATTACAGCGCCGTTACCGATATCTTGCGCGGAAGGCGCACTCTGCTGCAAATCAACGATCTGATCATCGGTGGCACCGTTCTGAAGACCAGTGGTAGCACCCAAATTGAGGACAAGAACATCTCCGAGCTGCCGAACTTTCATCGCGGCCATCAGAACCCGGAGATCCTGGCACGCATGTTTGACTCAAAACCTGAAGTCCTGGTATATGCCCACGATTTTACGGTGTACGCAACCGATCTGAACTCAAAAAGCACGATATCTGTACCTTTGGTTGGCATATTTTCTGCCACAGGTATCGGTTGTGGAGACTTCCGAGGCGACGGACTTCAGGAGGTCGTTATCGCTAGTTCGTCCAATGTGCGCGTGGTAAGTGCGGTGGATCCCAAGGACTTTTCTAAAGGGCTCTATTATGGCCCCAAATGGACTACATATGACGCACTTGAAAGACCCGCCGTTGCGGTTGGCGACTTTGATGGCGACGGGCGCATGGAAATTGCCCTTGCTTATGATGCAATAACCGAACAGCGGCTGAATATTTTCAGAGTAGATCCCCAGACGCTCGAGCCCGTCTTGGTGTATGCCGGTGTGTTCACGCTCGAGAAGTATGCTTTCGTATTTCACACAATGGCCGTAGGAAGATTTAGCACCACTCTTCACGACCAATTGGTCGTCGGATCCTACTCACCCGACAAGTTGGTTGGGTTTAAGTCGTTCACCTTTAACGCCTCACTTACTCCCATTCTTAAGGATGCGATTACCTTAAATGGCAAATTCCGGTCGGCTACGCTTGAAGCCGGACGTTTTAATCCGAGTTCGCCCTTCAGTCAAGTTGCTCTTGAGTTGAACAACGGCCGGGATAATGTACGGATTGGAGTTATGGCCCTGGATGCTAGTTTGCGAATCCGGCTTCCTACTTTGGTTGCCCTGCCGGGGGTCGCCTGTACCGACGGAGGATTGGCAGTCGGGAGCTTCGCACGTACCGAACCGGTTCCGCAAGACCCGTCCAAGATCCAGCCGAGCCTGAAGCTTCAGTTAGCGATCAATACCTCCAATTGCTCGGGCAATCATGGACTAAACATTTACAATATCGATCCGCCGATGACAGAGGGAGGGGATTTCGTCATGAATACAAATGCGGTACTCAGCAGGTCCCTGCCGCAAGCCGCCGATTACGGCTTGCCCATTATTGCCGCCGATGTACAAGGACGTTCGGTCGTTCTCGGGCAACCGACTAAGTTCGTTGTAGAGGAAATGGCGCAACCTTCGGTCATTGCCGCCATGCCTCCCATGCACGTCGACTTCATACGGCCGTCCGGCGAAGGACAGCCCATTTTGTTGAACCTGAGCGCAATCCCGAGTGGTTTCCGTACCGTCTACGAAACAAGTGAGACCAACACCACCCAATCCTCGAGCACCAGCACGACTAGCTGGTCTTTTGGAGCGGAGGTCAAAGTGGGCGCTTCTGTCGAAATCGGCAGTGTAGAAAGCGGTTTGGGTGTGGAAGTGGGTGCTACCGCGCAAGCGGCGCAGGATATCAAAACTATAAACGAAAAAACGTATGGCGCATCCCAGACGAGTCGTTTCGACGCTAATGTCAGAACGGGCTTATCTGACCAGGTTTGGTATACGCAATCTCGCTTCAACATATACGTTTATCCCGTGCTCGGACACACACTTTGTCCCAAAGAAGAACCCAATTGTAAAGAGAAGGTCCCGTTGACAATTCAGTTCTCAGGTCCGGACAAAATCGAGTCTCACAAAGTGGATGGAAATCTAATTCCCTGGTATCAGCCGCCCTGGGAGCCTGGGAACGTCTTTTCGTATCCGGCAAATGAGGAGCAGTTACAAAGACTACTGCCGAATACTCAGCAGCTTTCGAAGGCCAGCACATACCGTACCGATACCGGCACTGCGACAGAGCGGGCAACGTGGACTACTGAAACAACGGAGGGCGCAACCGCTGGGATCGATGAAAATTTCTCTTACGATCTGGGTTTCTCCGTGAGCGGCGCCGTGAGCAGCGGCTTCGTTACGGGCAAGGCCAGTGCAAGTCTAAACCTCAGCGGAAGCTCCGGGTTTAGTGACTTGAACAAGTCAGTCACTAGCTTGGGCCGCTCCCAAGGCATCGGTGTGGAAAAGCCCGGAACCTTTCGCGTTCCTGCGAGCTATAACTATGTTTTCACGCCCCACATCCTGGGGCAAAAACATCCCAGTAGCGTAGTGGATAACAATCCGTTACAGGCGGACGTGACAACATTCGGTCTGCTGCGAACCGCATTCACGGCCGATCCGGCCCGCAGCGATGCCGGCGGTTGGTGGAAAGGCGTGTACCACGATAAGCCTGATGTAGCTCTGAATCACCCGTCAAGGTGGAGCAAGCATCCGGCGGCGGCGGCGGATCCGCTCCCGGCCAACTGCCTGGACTCGAAGGACGGCGTGGATTGCATCAATCTGGAACCACGCCGTCCCGAAGACTTGTGGGAGAGCAACTTCCATGTCATGCGCGGATTCTTTATCTCGAATGCGCTCAGTGGCGGCAAAGGGCCGCAGCTTACGACGGCCACAGCCGGTGACAAGCTAAGACTGGACGCTCGCGTCTACAATTACAGTTTTGCCCCCATACCCTCCCATAGTCAGGTGCATGTGCGCTTCTATACCCAGCAAGTTGACATTAACAATAAGCACCTTCCGATCGGCGATAGTATTCTCATCAATGAGGTCACCCTGTCGGAAATCCCGCCCTTCGGGGACGGAGAGGGTGACCCTCTGAATTGGGTGCTGGCAAGCACCGACTTCGATACAAGTGGGTATGAACGCAAGTACTTGATCTTCTGGGTTGTAGTTTGGATAGAGGACGGCAACCACAATCTCGTGCCGGAGACTGAAGGCCATGGTTTGAAGACCATTCCGGTTACTCTCAAGTCCCTCGCCGATGTGCAAGAAGAGGAGTACGACAACAACGTTGGCTTCTACAACTGTGTCTTCTACGTCGACCAGAGTGAGGCTAATTTTGCCCAGGCAGCGAGCGCCAACGGTGAGCCGTCGACCATTGACATCGCTAGAGAGCGAGTTTCTGAAAAACGCGCCCTCCAAGGTCAAACCTTGGACATCTCAGCAGAAGTGATAGCTGAAAACAGCAGCGCCTCGGGTGTGACCGCACTTTTTTACGACGGGGATCCGCATGCCGGTGGCACCGTGTTCGGACTGGAACGGATCCCGTTTATCGCGGAGAACGGCAGTTATCAGGTAGAAGCTCCATTTCGCGCTGGCGCGTGCGGTAAACATGAACTGTTCGTGGTTATGCACGAGGGAACACCCGATGAGGTGGTCTCATTGCCGCAGAGGATACGAGTCGACTGCGCTCGTTGATGGCTGCATCGCGGTGTGACTACATGAACGGGTGTCCGGGTGGTTAGCCGCGCGCTTTTCGAGGCCGGAGCGAACCATCAATTTTGTCGCTCAAAGAACCGCCGATGCTATTGGATTACTCGGCTCTATGGCCCCGTTACCGGAAGGAGAACTGCGCCAGCCTGGTATTAAGCCGTTAGAGCCGACCCCGACAGCGGCTCTCATTTGGGAATGCCAGCGTTGGGGGCTGGCATGCGGGCCGCGTTCACCATTCTTATCAGCAGT
>CBAAAA010000457.1:0-4247 GCA_964658695.1 uncultured Solirubrobacteraceae bacterium
CTGGCTGATCGATGCAGTTCCGGGGGAGGCGGCAACGCGGGCTTGTCGCCCAACCGTCGCCGGACCCGTTGCAGCGCGGTATGGAATCGACCGGCGTCAACCGGTTTGAGCAGATAATCCACGGCTGCCGCATCGAAGGCTTTGGTTGCGTACTGATCATGCGCGGTCACAAACACTACCGCCATGTCGTCGCCTATTAACTCGAGCACCTCAAAGCCATTGAGCTTTGGCATCTGGACGTCGAGGAACAGCAGGTCGGGCCGGTGCTCCGCCACAGCCTTCACGGCGTCGAAGCCATTGCCGCATTCGGCGACAATATCCAGATCGGATTCAAGCGCCGAATACTCGCGCAGCAGGCCGCGAGCCAGTTCTTCATCATCCACAATTACCGTTCTGATCGTCATGCTTTCCCCTCTCGGGCGGTTTGATAGGGCAGCGTCACCGTCACACGATAGCGGTTCTGATGGACTTGGATCTCCAATGCCGCGTCGCGTCCGTATCTGGCTTCCAGCCGGTTGCGAACATTGATCAGACCAAAACCGTTCCTTTCCGGCGCGGGGGCATCAGGATCGAACGGATTTTCTATGACGAAGCGCATGAGGTTGCGTGAGCGGCCGCCGGATATGTCGATTTCGCCTCCTTCGATCAGCGTTGCGATCCCATGCTTTATGGCGTTCTCAATCAGCGGCTGGACCAGCAGTGACGGTACCTGACAGTCCTCGCACTCCCGGTCAAAGCTCTGTTTCACCCGGAGGCGATCTCCAAACCGGATACGCTCGACGTCGAGATAGGTACGAGTGAGCACCAGTTCCTCGAGGAATGGAACCGTTCCACGCTCACCCAGCCGCAGCGACGTACGCAGGAAATCAGAAAGCCTGATGCACATGTCACGGGCGCGACTCGGGTCGGCGGTGGTGAGCGCACTGATGGAATTCAGACTGTTGAAGAGAAAGTGCGGATTGATCTGCGCTTTCAGTGCCTTCAATTGCGCTTCACGATAGAGTAGCTCGGCTTGCCGGGAAGACTCGATCGCGAGAACCACGTAATAAAGTGCCGCCGCCAGGAGATATGTGAGCGAAATGAGAATAGCGACGACTGGAATAGCAGGGGTGAAACGCTGCCGGATGCCGTGGAAGGTCGAACCCATCCCGGCGACAATTCCACTCAATGAGTCGGTTGCGATTCCGCTCGCCGAAGTCGCGATCACAAGCTGTCCTAAGATCGGTTTCCAGAGACTCCGGGTCTCGAGCGGAAGCAGTTTGCAGGCGTACCAAGACGTCAGGCACAACAGAGCGAGAAGCAGGGTGAGAGCGCCCGATACCGCCATGCTCTCCCGCAGAGACAGGCGGGCGGCGGCGGCCAGCAGAAAGCGATAATCCAGCCCGAGCAATATCCACGCCGCACAATAGGCAAGCAGCGCAGTGCGGGTTCTGAATACCGGGTGCATGCGATCAATTCTCGATTTCGATGTTGCTGCCTATCGAGTAGCCGCTGATGACCAGAGTCCCGAGATCCCCGATCTCTCTGACCTGCGGAATGGTTTTATCTTCGAAGTTGCCCAGAATCCCGACCCCTTGGACGGCAACTTTCCATCCTTCCGGGATCCTCAGCCTGACGGCGCCAAACACGGCTGCCAGCTCAAGCGTGGCGATCCATTCCGGACCTCCGATCCGCGCCGGGCGAAGGTCAATTTCGACCGCGCCGAGGTAAGCTTGCACCTGCCCGCCCCTGAAATCCAGCGTTTCAATCCGGCGTTTCCATGCACCCAGAATCACGGAGTCGTTCATGAGTTCCGCACCGCTATTGAATATGCCTGGAGGCAAAAAGCTGGTCTCAGGTTTATGGAAAGGACCGGCGTTCAAAGCCCTGGAAAGGGCGGCAATTCCGGCGGCGATCAGCAGGACCGATACCGGCCAGCTTCCGTCATGCAACCTGACCTCAAACACGCCGACACTGACCAGCAGAAACAGCGTTCCAAAAATCACGATCAGGAAAGACCAGGTACGTTCACCAAAAGTTCTGCTGCCCAGCAGCTTGGCCAGTCCGACCGCGACCACGCCGACCGGCCAGAAGGACCATGGATGTTCGACCGGAAGCAGACCGATGTTGCTGAGGAACAAAAAAGTCCCCGCCACGATCAGGAACACAGCCACGATCAAAACCGGCTTTGCGGTCCGCATGCGCGGCAAGGTACCGGCCTCAGGGTCTCTCGCGGACATCCGTTGTCACCATATCCACCAAGCAAAACAGTATCAGGGCTGCCGGCCATAAATTCTGCATTTTGTCGAGAGAAAGCCACTCGAGGCAGGCTCCGCTAGTAAGGAAGAGACCTGTGAGCAGCAGGATGACAGGTGCGACGACGTCCTGCCAGCCGGTCATCTTCTCGCTACCCGGGGAATGTTTCATACTTCAACCTCGATTTCGATACTAGGGTGCAAAAGGCAAAAACTCACGTGGAAATCGGCGAACGGCAGACGGCTCACGGCAAACGGCGGGAACGTTACGATGGGAATTGACTATCGCACACACTACGTTGAGGGTGAACACTCGAGGAAAAGGCCTCTATCCGTTCACTCGCGCTGTTCAGGAATGGCTGGCGAAGCAGTCGATTCGAAATGGCCTGCTCACGCTGTTTATTCAGCACACCTCATGCTCACTGGTGATTCAGGAGAATGCAGATCCAGATGTGACGCTCGACTTGCGCGATTTCTTCGAGAAGCTCGTTCCAGAAGAGGGCGAAGCCTTTCGGCATACCGCCGAAGGACCGGACGACATGACTTCGCATATCCGGTCGACACTGACTAGTACGAGTCTGTCGATTCCGGTCATTGGTGGCTCACTAACGCTCGGAACCTGGCAGGGATTTTACGTGTTCGAACACCGTGCGCATCCGCATGCGCGCAACATCGTGTTACAACTGATGGGCGAATAGACCAGCCATTATCCTTTTCGACAGAACATTCGCGCCCGGTTCGATATAACAGTACGGAGCTTCATGCAAAAGGCGACACTTCTGGGCGGTTTGTCTTTATTGGCGACTGGCGCGGTAGCCGGGGTTGTCCTTACGCGACCGCCGGAGATTCCTTTCGTTAAACACACCCTTGACCTTGGCTCTTCCGAGTCGGCTGCCATTGCCGATATCAATGGGGACGGTAAACCGGACATTGTTTCCGGCGAGAACTGGTATGAAGCTCCGACTTGGAAGCAGCATCATTTCCGCGACATTCTCTACACCAACAATTATATTGACGATCTGAGTACGGTGCCATTGGACATTGACGGGGACGGACATGTCGACCTGGTGACAGTGGGGTGGTTCAGCAAGAAGATCGCGTGGTGGCGTAATCCGGGCCACGGCGCCGGAAAGTGGGAAGAACACATCATCGACTCCGGGTACCCGATTGAGTTTGAGGAACTGGTTGACCTGAACAATGATGGCAAGCGCAATGAGATCCTGCCGGAATTCGGAGACGAGAAAGCTCCGCTGGCCTGGTATGAACGGGACGGGCACGGCGGCGTTGCAAAGCATGTGGTGAGTCCGCGTAGCTACGGGCACGGTATCGGCGCCGGTGATGTGAATGGGGATGGACGCAACGACATTCTCACTCCGAATGGCTGGCTGGAAGCGCCGCAGGATCCCCGGATGGGCGACTGGCAGTTTCATCCCGACTGGAAGCTGGGAGATCTTGGGTTCATTTACACCGCGGATGTGAATAACGATGGGCGGACCGACATCATTACGTCCATGGCGCATAATTACGGCATCTTCTGGCTGGAGCACAAAGCAGATCGATCCTGGGAGAAGCATGTGATCGATGACAGCTGGTCTCAGCCGCACGCGGTTACGCTGGTGGATTTCCGCGAAAGCGGGAACATCGGACTGCTGACCGGGAAAAGATTTATGGCGCACAACGGCCGTGACCCGGGTGAACGCGAGCCGCTTGGTGTGTATTGGTATGAACGTCTTGTGGATCCCGTGTCTCACAACATCGAATGGGCCAAGCATGTTCTCGACTATGGCGGCCGCACCGGCGGGGGTCTACAAATCGCGGTTGCGGACCTGGATCATGATGGCGATCTGGACTTCGTGGTGGCCGGGAAGAGCGGATTGTTTCTCTTCGAAAACAGAACACATTAGCTATGCAGAACAAGCTGTACGACGTCGTGGTTGTCGGATCGGGCGCAGGAGGCGGCACGCTCTCGGCGCACCTGGCGTCACAAGGGGCCGACGTTCTGGTTCTGGAGGG
>CBAAAA010000458.1:0-4217 GCA_964658695.1 uncultured Solirubrobacteraceae bacterium
CCCGCAGCGCTGGCGCACTGACGACTATTCCGAACGAATCCCTGGAGGCAATGCGCCGGCAGACGGGCGCGATCTCGGCTGCCCAGTAATCCTCTTCCGCCTGCGCCACGGTTGCCGTCCGGGCCAGTACCGTCTCGAGGTTCGCATTGTAAGCCGCTACCAGGGCAGGAATAGTCTCTTTGCGCAGCCGGTTTCGGGCGAAGTGCTGCTCCTCATTACTGGCATCCTCCCGCCACGCGATCCCTTCTTCGACAGCCCAGGTCCGAATCTCGGCACGGCCAAGGCTCAAAAGCGGCCGTATCAGATGGTCCGCAGTGACGTAACGCATTCCCGCCAGTCCGGCGGTTCCTGAACCACGCAGGAGGCGCAGCAAAACCGTTTCCGCCTGGTCACTTTTGCTATGCCCTAGCGCGATACGTTCCAAACCCTGCTCTAACCGCACGCGAGCGAAAAAATCCCGCCGCGCCCGCCGCGCTTCCTGTTCCACATTTCCCGGCGGCAATGCAACGCGCCCGGAGAACAGCGGAAGCTGCAAAGAAGCCGCCAGTTCGCTCACAAACTGCTCATCTTGATCCGATGCCGCTCCTCGCAAAAGGTGATTGACATGCAGAACCGCCAGGCGAATCTCAAACTGTTCGGAGAGACGGTACAGAACGTGGGTAAGCACCACTGAATCGGCGCCTCCGGAGACGGCGACCCCGATCCTCGCGCCTGCCGGCAGCATGCTATAACGAGTGAGGATTTCCGCGACCTGGTCGACGAATGCACCGCCCAACACCTCATTCAACCACGTCATTGTGGTAGTCCGGCTACAATCGTCTCTTCCGATGCAACTCAATCCACCGCTCACACAGGAAGTCCTGCTGCAGAAGGCAGCCGCTATCAAAGTGCTGCTGATGGATGTGGACGGTGTTCTCACGGACGGCCGGCTATTTCTGGTTCCGAACGCAAACGGCGAGATGGTGGAGACCAAAGCATTTACGGCACAGGACGGCATAGCCCTTCGCTGGTTGACGTGGTACGGAGTTCGGACCGGGGTGATCAGCGGCCGCGACTCTCCTGCTACTACAGAACGGGCGCGGCAGGTGGGAATGAGCTGGGTTCATCAAGGTCACATTGAAAAAGTTCCCTTGTTCGAGCAGGTGGTTGCGGAAGCAGG
The DNA here is from genome assembly GCA_964658695.1 of uncultured Solirubrobacteraceae bacterium. Lineage (GTDB taxonomy): Bacteria > Acidobacteriota > Terriglobia > Bryobacterales > Bryobacteraceae > Bog-105. The sequence goes on from CBAAAA010000458.1 coordinate 1,160, forward strand.
CGTCAGCGCGTCTGAGGTCGCTTATGTGGGCGATGATTTAACGGATGTGGTCCTGTTCCGTCGCGCCGGACTCGCCTTTGCCACCGCCAATGCCCGGGCAGAAGTGAAGGCCGTTGCCGGCGTCATTACCGAAACCGGGGGCGGGGACGGCGCGGTTCGCGAAGTCATTGAGCTGTTGCTCTCGGCCAAGGGCGTTTGGCAGGAGCTGCTCAGAAAGTACGAGGTGACGCGCTGAGCGAATTATCGTCTGACCGGGTCGGCCTGGTCATCACGGCAGCCAACGAACCAGGCGTACTGCATCACATCACCGGTGTAATCGCGAAGCATCGGGGCGACATTCGATCGATCTCGATTATCGAGGATCTTCAGGAACAGGCGCGCACCTATTTTGAACTGGATCTGCCGGGAGAACAGGCGGTTCTGATTGCGGATCTGGAAGCTCTGCCGGTCGTCCGCGCCATCACGGCCGTGCAATCGCTCCAAAGGATTTATGGAAAACGCATCATCATTATGGGCGGAGGCGCTCAGGTCGGGCAGGTGGCGCTTGGAGCAATCTCGGAGGCGGATCGCCACAACATTCGTGGTGAACACATCTCCGTTGACACCATTCCGCTGGTAGGCGAACACACCCTGGCTGCCGCAGTGCGCGCCGTCACGCGTCTGGGAAGAGTCCGAGTGCTGGTGCTGGCAGGATCGCTGATGGGCGGGGAAATTGAAACAGCGGTGAGGGAAGTTCGAGCCGAGGGACTCATCGTCATCAGCCTCAACATGGCTGGCAGCGTCCCGGACGCTTCCGATCTGGTGGTCACCGACCCGGTGCAGGCCGGCGTGATGGCGGTTATGGCGATCGCGGAGACCGCTAAGTTTAGGCTCGACCGGCTCCACCGTCGCGTTTTCTAAATCAAACGGACGTTTGACCGGTAGAGCACCCTCAAGCCCAGAGGTTGACTAAGCTCGCTGAATCTGTGGTGGCCGAATTCAGTCCGAACAGCGCCTGCATCTGTTCCGCCTGCCGCAGACTTTCATCACTGGAGATCTGGCTGGCCAAGGACGAAGCTGTGGCGGCAGATGCGGGCTGCGAAGCGGACGAGGCGGCTGAAAGGCTATTCAAGATGGCAGTCGAGACCGCTGACGCGGAGGAAAGTCCGGAATCCTGCGAAGCGCCGATCCCAAAGAGAGTATCGAGATTCTGCAACTGCAATGCATCATTGCTGGAGATCTGGCCCGCCAAGGACGAAGTTGTGGAGGCGGATGCCGGCTGCGAAGCGGACGAGGCAGTTGAAAGGCTATTCAAGAGGGCAGTCGATGCCGCTGACGCAGATGAGAGTCCGGATCCCTGTGAAGTGCCGGTCTCGAACAGAGAATTGAGGTTCTGCAACTGCAATGCCTGGTTGCTCAGTTCGACTACATCCGCCTGAGAAGCATTCTGAAGAACGGACTTAACCTGCGACGACGACATCCCGGAGGACACCAATGGCGAACCGGAGCCTGAAAGAAGCTGCGTCAGGTACGTCATGCCGGGATTGCTAAGTGACGAGACCGAACTCATAGACAAAATCCCCTACTTTTCGTATCGGACATTTCCGGGAATTCTTCGCCATGCTAACGCATTCACTCTCACAGGCTACTAGTTACTGAATAATGACGGAAAATTCGCGCAACTGATCAGAAGTTTTTCCTGGCGCGTACAGGCGAAAGAAGTGAGTGCCGGCCGAGTGTATTTGAGGAATGTTGACCGCGACGATATTGTTGCGGATCGGCGCCGCGGCATTCTTCCAAACTTCGTTCCCATTCCCATCCACCAAAGTGACGCTGGCGAGACTGCCATTCAAACCGATGGCGTTTAAGGTGACGTGCAACGCACGATCCTTCGGGAGAACACGGCTTTCGAGACCTCGATAGGCCGTGAGTTGTATGTTGACAGGGGCTCTGTTATCGCGACGCAGGGTTCCGGGAACCACCGACAGAGCAATCGCGACCATCGCGAGTGCGCCGGCGAAAGAAAGCCGGGGAAGCGAAAACCAGCTGTTTCGACGTGCCGATTGTTTCGCAAACGACCTTTCAACGCTTTCGAGATGGAATTCGCGCAGCGCGAGCTTCACGGCTGCGATCTCAAGTTCCACCCGTTCCAGCCTGATAACACAGCTTTCGCAGGCGATAAAGTGCGTTTCGACAATTTCTGATTCTGACTCGGGACTCTGCCGGAGCAGGTAACGCTCCAGGGCGTCCACGAGGGGATGTTCAAGTAATGAAGTGTTCTGCATACGGGAAGCGGTTAGGAAAGACCCGCATATCCTCTCTGCACAATGGGTGTCTTCACTTGGAGCGAGTTCTCACCAGGACTGAGAAAATCCCACTAGTCGTCAGTTTTTTCCGGCCTATCTCACCGAATTTTGCCTTGGCTCGGGACTTCAGCAGCCGGAACTGTGTCTCGGTGAGCGCCATATCTCTGCAAATCTGTTCCTGCGGTTGCTCCTTGAGATAGAAACGCACCAGGATCTCTCGATCGCGGTCGGAGAGTGACGACAGCGCGGCCTTCATGAGGGCGGCCTTCTCTTTACTGATCGCCTCCTGCTCGGGATTCAGCGTGCGATCGGCCACCGCAATCCCGGTCTCGAGGTCGGTCTGCTCGCGTCTGGTGTGTACCGCGGTTTCGATGTAGGCTGCCACCTGGCGACGGACAACCGTGCGCACAAAGCCCATCAGACGATCCGGTTCGCGAAGATCCCCGCGCTTAATTGCATTGACGACGATCAGGAATGTATCGTGAACCTTGTCTTCAAGTTCCTGCGGGCCCAGCTGGCGGCATAAGTAGTAACGGATGCCGCGGCTGAAGAGCTTGTAGAGCTGTTCCATTCCGGCGTCATCGCCCAACCGCACCTGTTCTACCAGGGCGTTCCAGTCGATAACGGCCGGACCCGGTTTCGCGCTTTGCTCGGACTGTTCCTGAGTTTCGGCGCGTTCCTCGTATTCGGGCAACGCTGGTTGCTCCGGCTCGGCGGGGTTGCTTTCGCTTTGAAGCGCTTGGGTGGCGAACATATAATTTCTACTCCTCCGA
>CBAAAA010000459.1:0-4208 GCA_964658695.1 uncultured Solirubrobacteraceae bacterium
TACCTCGAAGCGACGCAGAGCCACGATACGCTTCGCAACGCGTCCATGCAGGTCGATATCGATGCCTCAATTGTCAAGCTCAAGGAGCACGGAAAGCTTCGCGCTCTGCGGAAGATATCCAAGCTAGGCGAAGTTACCTACCGGGTTCTCTTCTTTCAAGGCGACAACACGGTCAAGAATGACGTCATTGCGAGGTATCTTGAAGCTGAGAAACAGGGTCAGGGCGATCAAAAGCTGGCTATCTCCCCGGCCAACTATAAATTCAAATTCAAAGGAAAGAAGCCCGGAGATAGCGGACCCGTGTACGTCTTTCAGCTTTCGCCGCGTCAGAAGAAGGTGGGGCTGTTTAAGGGAGAATTGTGGCTAGATTCCAGTACTTACCTTCCGGTTCTCGAGAAGGGAAAACTAGTCAAAAATCCTAGCATCTGGTTTAAGAACGTGGAGTTTGAGCGCCAGTTTGCCATTCAGAACGGTGTTTCCGTGCCCCGCAAGATGAACAGTACTATTGACGTCAGAATAATTGGTACTGTGGATCTCCAGATCAATTATTCGAACATTGTCCAGAATGCAGACGCCGGAGACGAGGACAGCGGCCACGCTGAAACGCAGGGTGCCCTAAGAATGGCCGCAAGTTGAGCAACACTGCCCTGAGTTGGATCGGCCCGCCATTGGGTGCGCGAATTACCCCTTACGGCTCAACAATCTCCCGGTTACCGGGTGGTAGTTGAAGACGTTTACTGAAAACAAGTACGCTAGTTATTTATCGCTTAAGGGAGTCCATGAGAACGCTTTTTCTGAACCCTCCTTCGTTTGAGGGGTTTGATGGTGGTGCGGGATCCCGCTGGCCTGCTGCTCGAGAGATCGAGTCGTACTGGTATCCGGTGTGGCTTTGCTACCCCGCCGGTATGCTTCCCGACAGCAAGGTGCTCGACGCGCCGCCTCACAAAGTTTCGATTGATCAGACGGTCGCTATGGCGTCCGATTTTGAACTGCTGGTCCTGTTTACTTCTACGCCCGGCTTCACGGTCGATGTCCGCATAGCCGAGATGATGAAGGACATCAATCCGAAACTCAAAGTCGCTTTCGTCGGTCCGCCGGTTACGGTTGAGCCTGAAAAGAGCTTGCAGGCATCCAAGGCGATCGATTTCGTGGTGAAGCGCGAGTTCGACTACCAGATTCGCGATTTCGCGATGGGCAAGCCTCTAGAGGAAATACCGGGAGTGGTGTTTCGCAAGGACGGAGGGTTTCAGCACAATCCGGAAGCGGGTGTCATCGAGAATCTCGACGACTTGCCATGGGTGACGAAGGTCTATAAGCGCGATCTGGATTTCCGGAACTATAACGTTCCATTCCTGCTGAACCCGTACATCTCGTTTTATACGACGCGCGGGTGTCCGGCCCAATGTACGTTCTGCCTGTGGCCCCAGACGCATTCAGGACACCGCTGGCGCTTGCGCTCTTCCGACGACATTGCAAACGAGTGTCGATGGGTTCTCGAGAACTTTCCTGGTCTGCGGGAAATTTTCTTCGACGACGATACTTTCAATTATCAGAAGGCGCGCACTATTGAACTCTGCTCCAAGTTGAAACCACTCAAGTTTACCTGGAGCTGTACTTCGCGCGTCACTACCGATTACGACACGTTGAAGGCGATGAAAGATGCAGGCTGCCGCCTGTTAATCGTGGGTTACGAGTCGGGCGATCAGCAGATTCTGAAGAACATCAAGAAGGGCGCCACGATCGATATGGCGCGGCGATTCACGGCTAATTGCAAGAAGCTCGGGCTCACGATCCACGGTGATTTCATTGTCGGACTCCCCGGTGAAACTCGCGAGACCATTCGCAAGAGCATCGACTTCGCAAAGGAACTGGATGTAGAAACCATTCAGGTCTCCATCGGACATCCGTTCCCTGGCACCGAGTTCTACGATCACGTCAAGAAGAACGGACTGATTACAATTGACGAGATCATGACCGACGAAGGCGGCCACCAGCTTCCAAATTACCAGTACCCAGGCTTGGATCGCGGCGAACTCGTGGATTGGGTGGAGCGCTTCTACGGTGAGTTCTACTTCCGCCCCAAGGTTGCCCTTCGGTTGATCGGCAAGGCAATGTTCAACAATAACGATCGGAAGCGGCTTTATAAAGAAGCGCGCGAGTATCTTGGCCTTCGCTCCAAGCGCAAGAAATTTGTCCGGGAGTCGAGAGAACAGAAGGAACGGGAAGCCGTTCTGACGACCGGGGACTAATTGTCCCCGTCCGCCTCTTCTGCCGCGAACTCAATCAGCTCTTCTGGCGTCTCCTGCTCTGCCAGGCAATCGAAGCTAAAAACCGTCCTGCTTGCATTTCTGGTGGTGTGCTTTAACGCTGCCGGTAACCTCTCCCTTACCTGGGGAATGAAGCAGGTTGCCGATGTGGGAGCCAACCCGTCAAGTTACATTCGGGCCATGCTGCAGCCTTTCGTGGCTACGGGCATTGTTCTACTAATCCTTTGGATGCTTACGCGAATGGCGCTCATGAGCTGGGCCGACCTTAGCTTCGTTCAGCCGCTTATGGCTATCGGCTACATCGTTGCTGCAATTCTGGGAAACTTCGTTCTCCACGAGCAGGTTGGACCGTCCCAATGGGTCGGAGTTCTGTTGATTTTCGCCGGAAGCATCCTTGTCGGCGCTACCAACCAACGGACTGCTCAATGATGAAGTGGCTCTTACTTGCGATCATTGTAGTTTCTACAGTGTTTGGAGATTTGCTCCAAAGCTACGAGATGAAGCGCAGTGGGGAACAGCAGGTGAGTGCCCGCGGACTGGGGCGTCTGTTGCGCATCATTGCGTCGCGAAAGTTCCTGCTTCTATCCATAGTCTGCATGGCAGTTTCCTTTTTTGCTTTTATGTCGCTGGTGCAAAAGGCGCCTCTCAGTTTCGCTGTTCCAGCATCCGCCGCCACACTGGTCTGCGAGACCATATTGGCCCGACTGTTCCTGCATGAGGCCGTCGGGAAGCGTCGTGCTGCCGGAGCCCTTCTCGTCCTCGGTGGCGTGATGCTTCTCGCCCGCTAAGATGTAGTGCGTCTTTACTGGATCGTTTTCCTTCCGGCGCTCGCCTACCAGTTGCTAGCGGTTTTTTCCGGGATTCGTCACTTGGTACGCCGCCGGCGAAGTTGCAGAGAGTCCCCCTCCTCCGTTCAGCCTCCTGTATCGGTGTTAAAGCCGGTTCGTGGGCTTGATCCCAATACTTACCAGGCATTTCTCTCCCAAGCTGCTCAGAACTATCCCGTGTTCGAGCTTCTATTCGGGGTCAAAGACTTAACCGATCCTGCTGTCCCTGAGATCCGCCGTCTTCAGGCGGCATTTCCCAATGCGCTAATCAAATTGATTCATTCCACCACGCCTGCGCTCAACGGCAAAGTCGGGGTGCTCATCGATCTCGCCGCCCATGCGCGACACCCGGTATGGATCGTTAACGACAGCGACATTCAAGTTACCCCGGATTACCTGTCCAGAGTCGTCGCGCCGCTTTCGGACCCGGCTATCGGGCTGGTGACCTGTCCTTATCGTGCCTCGGCCCATTCTGTGGCGACCACATTCGAAGCTCTCGGAATTGCCACCGACTTCATGCCTAGTGCACTCGTCGCCCAGTTGCTGGGTGTCCGTGAGTTCGGATTCGGTTCCACTCTCGCCTTCCGCGCCTCCGAACTCAGAGTGGCGGGAGGCTTCGAGGTCATCGCAGACTACATTGCGGACGATTACCAGCTCGCCCGCCGGATCACGAAAGGTGGAAAGCGAGCGTTGTTGTCCAGCTATCCCGTCGAGACCTCGCTAGGAGAAGCGAACTGGGGTGGCGTATGGGCGCACCAATTGCGCTGGGCAAGAACGATCAGGGCGTCAAAGGGTCCCGGCTATCTGGGTTTGCCCATCACACATGCCGGACTCTGGGCGGTGATCGCTCTGGCCTCCGGCGCTTTCATTCCCGCCGTCCTGCTCATCTTCTTTCGCATCGCATCGGCGTTCATCAGCGCGCGCTTTGTCCTGTCGAGTCGACCAGACTCGAAGCTGGCCTGGCTATCGCCAGCATGGGATTTCTATGCGTTCGCGGTGTGGCTGGCGTCTTATGCGGGCCGAAGCGTGCGGTGGCGAGATCGCGTTCTGTTCATCAACCGGGAGGGCCGAATCGTCCATGCGCAGCCGGTGCTACCACCTCGATGAAGCCTTC
>CBAAAA010000460.1:0-4203 GCA_964658695.1 uncultured Solirubrobacteraceae bacterium
CCACAGTCATGCCCTGTGCGCTCGCTTGCTGAAAATCTAAATCCAACGACTGGATTTCGGCTTGTCCTGTTTGTGCCTCACACTGTCCGTAGGTGAGGCTCAAAACATTTGCCAATTGATTTTGGATCGCATAAATTGCGGAAGTGAAAGCGTCACTGGAATTGACGTAAATGATGGTCGCCCCGGGAGCGACCGCGCCCGCCCACTCAATATCCAACTCGGCCTCCGAAAGGTCGCTGCTTTGTAAACCAGGGTCCGTTCCATCGAGGACCACTGTCGGGCCCTTCACGGTCAGCCCAGCGGCAGTCTGAAAAGCTTCGATGTCGAAGGTCTGAATATCAGTTTGACCCGCAATGGCAATCTTCTGGCCGGCTCCGTTGATGCCATTGTTGTAGAGCGGCTGAAGGTCGTAAATCGTGGTAAAGTCGCCAGGAGCGATGTAAATGTCGCCACTGATATTGGATGTGAAGCGCGGCCGCGGCATAGAACGGGGCTTGGGCCGTAGATCCGAAAGGCCCCTGACGTAGCTGACCATTCCCTGTAACGCCGCTGGCAGCATTGGGTCTGCTGTGTTCGCGTAGTGCAGGACGCCGTTCCGGTCGAAATTGTGAATGGGTGTCTCAAAGGCGTACTCCGCCTTGCCCACCGTGCCGGACATGCTGATCGCGTTCTTGCTCCTGGCGACCTGGATGTTGGTAAAGCCGACATTCTGAAGCCAGTGCCGCACCTTTTCCAGATCCTGGGAACTCATGCCGAACTGCTCCCCGAACTCCTCGGGTGTGATCCACTTGTGATATTGGGGGCTGGAGGGGTTCTGCTGGCCGGCAAGCAATTTCGTCAAAGACGCCTGCTGTTTTGCTGACCTCTGAAACTCAATCGTGAGACGAGGGAGAGCGGTTTGCTCATTGGTTGAGCCCTTGTCTGGCAGACTCCTGATTAGAGGATGGGTGTTGCCTGAAAGCTGGAACGTCCTTCCGCTCTCAAGGCTCTCACCGATTCGACTCGGCGGAGAGGACGCTCCTATGGATGCCGCGACCAGGTAACACCCGGTTAGTAAACCAACACGTCGAACAAAAAGATCTGAGGTCAACATCTAAAGTGTTAAGGACGGGATGCCGAAACTTTGGTGTACGATCTTACAATTCTTAAATCATCGGAAGACATGAGAAAAGCACGCCCTAATACGCACAACCTTAGCGAGTTCTAAGCAAAGCGAGCAGTATCTTAGCCTCTCCTTGCCCGTTGCAGCCGAGCGGAAGGACACTTCCTGAATAGAGTTCTCCCTCGCCGTACACACTTCTTTCGTGAAAAGGAAGTTTCGGAGAATTCTATGCTCACCCCTCGCAGTTGTCGCCCGTATTTAGTTACGTTTGCCGCCGCGGCGGCGCTCATCGGTGCACGAAGCGCAAACGCAACGGCAGTTACGACCACGTCATACAGTGTGTGGCAAACCACCTTAACCGCTTCTCCCACAGAGGCGAACTTGACCGCAATTACCCCCTCTACCAGCTATAACACCAGCAGCGGTCTGACCCTGCAGGCGGGTAGTCTGGGATTCACCTTCACCGGACCGGACGGCAGCAATTACCAGATGACCGGCGTTCGCTACAACGGATTGACGTCCCTGGAAGGAAGTTCCGACGCCGGAGCGGGCCTCAATGTGGCGATGCCGGGCACTGGAGTGAACGCATTTCTGTTAGGAATCGGGTCGACCGGCGGAACACCCATGACATTAACCCTGTCTGATGGCGAGACGTTTTCCGTTTCCAGCGGTCTGTTCGGCATCTCTATCTCCCACCCGATCAGTTCTCTTCTACTGACCACGTCAGCCGGCTCGCAGGCCGTGATTGAGGACTTCTGGTACGGCAACAGCAATCTTACGCAGGATTCGAGCGGGAATTCCGGTACCGGTGGACCGGAGCCTGTGGCCGAAGTCGCTACATCGCTCATGTTCGCTGGCGGCTTCCTGTTTCTCTTCGGCGCCTGGAGACGCTTCGGAACACCGGCTGCGGCGTAAGGCGGTATTATCCCCGGTTTAGCGGAGCTGCGGCGGGCCCGCTAAACTGGGAGTTCATGGCCTGGTTCACCCGACAGAAACCCTCCGTTGACGATGATTCTCCCGGCGAAGGCGCAAAGAATATCCGCACCGAAGGACTCTGGCAAAAATGTGAAGGGTGCGGTCAGATCATCTGGCGCAAGTCGATTGAGGAGAATTCTCAAGTTTGCCCAAAGTGCAGCCATCACTTCCGCATCAGCGCCGCCGACCGTCTGGCCATGCTCTTCGATGACGGGCGGTACGAATCCCACGATGAAACCCTCCGCTCCTCCGACCCCCTGCAGTTTGTGGATTCCAAGCCCTATACGCAACGCCTGACTGAGATGCGGGAGTCGACCAATCTCCCGGACGCGGTAATCGCGGCTAGCGGGCTGCTGGGAGGACGCAAAGTCCAGATCTGTGCCTTGGAGCTGAAGTTCATTGGTGGAAGCATGGGCGCGGTGGTGGGCGAAAAAATCACCCGCGCGATTGAGCGATGCATGGCCGAAAAAACGCCGCTCGTCATCGTCTCCGCTTCCGGCGGCGCACGCATGCAGGAAGGCACCGTCAGCTTGATGCAGATGGCGAAACTCTCTGCCGCTCTCATGCATCTCGAAGATGCCCGGCTTCCTTACATCAGCGTGCTGACCGATCCGACGACCGGGGGCGTTATCGCGAGCTTCGCGATGCTCGGCGATCTGAATATCGCCGAACCGGGAGCTTTGATTGGCTTTGCCGGACCACGCGTCATTGAACAGACGATTCGTCAGAAGCTGCCCGACGGGTTCCAGCGCAGCGAGTTCCTCCTGGAGCATGGTTTTTTGGATGCGGTCGTTCCACGTTCGCAATTGAAAAGCTATATCGCTAGCGCCTTGCACTTCTTCGTTACTTAAGGGGCGATGATGCGACGATCTCCGCCGGACGCCCGCACACTTATGGGCCGATTGTCATTCGGCTGATCGTTATTGGGCCGATCGTAATTAACCATCGTTGGAAAATGAGACCAGATGTTGCAACTCAGCGGAGCCGGCAAGCGCTTCGGGCATAAATTACTTTTTGAAGATCTCGACTGGCTGATCACGCCGAAGGAGCGAGCGGGCCTGGTGGGCGGTAATGGCACCGGCAAATCAACCCTTCTCAAGGTAATTGGCGGTCTCGAACAGCTGGATTACGGCAGCATCTCCGGCATGAGGGGAATTCGCCTCGGCTATCTCCCGCAAGACGGATTACGTGTGAGTGGACGCACGGTTTTTGCCGAGTGTATGAGCGTGTTTGCGGACATCAAAGACCTGGAGGTGGAACTCGAACATCTCACCGGACGGATGAGCGAGCTCGATCCCGCGGGCGAGGAGTACCGGCTGGTTGCTGAGCGTTTTGAACGCGCCGATTCAGAGTTCCGCACCCGGGACGGTTACGCCATTGAAGCGCAGGTCGGCGCGGTCCTTGCCGGTCTTGGTTTCGGAAAAGAAGACTGGCTGCGGCAGACCGAAGAGTTCTCGGGCGGCTGGCAGATGCGCATTGCTCTTGCCAAGCTGCTGCTTGAAAGACCTAACGTTCTGTTGCTCGATGAACCCACGAATCACCTCGATCTGGAAGCGCGCGACTGGCTCGAAAGCTATCTCGGCAACTACGAATATGCATACGTGCTGATCTCTCACGACCGCTACTTCCTCGACGTCACGGTCAACAAGATTGTCGAAATCTGGAATCGGCACGTTCACTTTTATACCGGCGGCTTCGAGAAATACAAGATGCAAAAGGCTGAACGGCTGGCGCAACTCGAAGCGGCGTATAAGAACCAGCAGGATAAGATTACTCAACTGGAAACGTTCATCAATCGATTCCGTGCGCAGGCCACCAAGGCCAAACAGGTCCAAAGCCGGATTAAAGAACTGGAGCGCATTGAGAGGATTGAACTGCCGGCGGATGAAAAAGCGATTCACTTCACCTTTCCCCAGCCCAAGCCGAGCGGCCGCATCGTTGCGGAATTCAAGAATGTGTCAAAGAGCTACGGGACGAAGCGTGTCTTTGCCGGAGCGAAGTTTACCATTGAGCGCGGCGACCGCATCGCGTTGGTGGGCGTGAATGGCGCGGGTAAATCAACCCTCATTAAGCTGCTGGCCGGGACCGAGCCTCTTACGACCGGCGATTACCAGATCGGGCATAAT